>CAWUOF010000076.1:0-11589 GCA_963923765.1 uncultured bacterium
TATAAGAGACAGTATTTACAGATACAAAATTCTACCTGGATTTAAATTATGATAAATTTGTTTATGCAACGCTTAATTACAAGTATTTTTACTATTCCCAATTTTTTCGATTGCCTAGCCACATTTGCTCTGATATTATTATTAAGTTTAATTGCCTTACCCGTAGGATTTCAACAAGGTTTTTTAGAAATAAATATTTTAAAATTACCCCTAAAAAAAATAATTTATATTATTATTTGTAATTTACTCATAACTGCTATTTTTGAAGAATTATTTTTTCGGGTTTTATTTCTCCCTCATCCTAGAGAAAATCCTGATAATACTATATTTTTACTATCAGTTACTTTTAGCTGGGTATGTTTTTTACTTTACCATCCTATCAATGCACTAACTTTTTACCCGGCTGGCTACCCAACTTTTATGAATCCTATATTTTTGTTTTTAGCTGGCTTATTAGGAATTATCTGTACTATATCTTACTTAGGCAGTGGTTCAGTTTGGACTTGTGTTTTTATTCACTGGTTAGTTTTATTAGTTTGGATAAGTTTATTAGGAGGATATAATAAACTGGCCAAATAATGAAATATAGTTAGGGTGACTACCATGCCAACTTAGCTACAGGTAATGTAGCTAATTTTGTAATGATAGAATATGATGGGAAAAACTATCTTAACTAATTAAGTTATTATAAAACATCATTTAAAATTCCTACTGTTGCCTGTTAAAGATTTCCGGAAATTTTAGCATAAATATAATAAATAAATATCAAAAATAGCCTGATTTTATTGTTGTACTCTTGTGTATTTAAATACTAGAGGGTGCTGTATAAAATTTTTGCGGTCATTTTTATGTTATTGACTAATTTACTTAGATTAAAATAATAATAAGTAGTTTAAGCCCAAATTATTAAATTTGTCCATCAAACCAGTTAATCTGTAGTAAATCTGTTGCCAAATTTACAAAAAATTCCCAAATGTTGAAAAAGTAATGCCTAAAATTTCTAAAATGTCTACAATATCTAAAAAAATGTCTACAAATAATATTCAGGGTGCATTTATATAATCATGTTGAAATTAGAGGATAAAAAATATTATGCTCAAAATCATTCAAGCTCCCTCGGCAATTCAGGCTAACAAAAGTTTTGCTATTACTGGCTCTGCCGAGCCTACTCAAGCGGGTAAAAATTTAGTTGTAACGGTTGATAACCATTTTAAAATAACTGGACCATCAGTTAAAGTTGATGGGGTTTGGCGAATTCATATTGCTTTTGGTAAATTAGGTGAGCATCGTTTAGAAATTGCTTTAGATAATGAAAAAATAGATTTATTTATTAAGGTTTTTCATAATGGCTCTAGTCAATCATCGGGGGATATTGTGGCTTTTTATTTAGGTGAAGAAGCTGATACACATGGACGAATTATAGAAGATATATGGATGTGGGATTATGCTAAACTTGAATATACTCATAATTATATTCAATGGCTTTTTCCCTTGATAGAAAAAAGTAGGTTTAATCCTACTGCGCCTGTTCTTACTGATGAAATTATCGATGCTTTTCAAAGTAATGATCAACTTAGAAATAGATTATTAAAATCTCTTAAGGTAATGTTAAAGTTTTATGGAATGAAATGTGTTAAAGTGAATGGGGATGTAGAAATTACTAAATCTGAGGAGTATTTGGAAAGAAAAAAACAATGGATTAGCAGCAAAAATCATAATTATTTACGGTTAACTAGGATTTTACATAGTTTGGTGATTTTGGGTTTAAATAAACACGCTCAAGCTTTGTTTAAGTGTTTAAATCGCATTTATCAAGAAGAAGGGCAAAAAATTGGTGGTGAAACTTATAATTACTGGAAAAATACTATATTTGAATAATAAAAAATAACACAAAGCTAGTTATTTTCTACTTTTTTGATTTTTACTGTTTTTGCTTTTTGTGTACTTGGGATTAAATCTAAATAAATCTAAATAATTAAATAATAGACTTCTTGGAAAAGTTAGGAAAATTATAGCAAAGAGCAGGAAAAACTTGTGAGTATTTCTTGGTACTGCTTATTTTCAGTTTTGCAAGAAGTCTATTATTTAAATTAGTTGTAATAATTAGACATCTGGCGAAAATAATATGTCAGAAACGCAGTGTAGCGAAGAGATTCTTCGCTGTCGCTCAGAATGACAGAATTTCCTACTTTCGCAAGAGGTCTATTAATTACAGCACTTTCTTAATACACGGAGCGATACTATAAACTTTAAACGCTTATAACGCTTATTAAGGGTTTTAGAATTGAGTGTGTATGGAATTGGCAAAGTGCTATAAATTTTAGAATTTTTCTTTGGAAGGTATATTAATGACTGCAAAAAAATATTTTAACTATGTAAATATATATAATTTTTGTGCCTGGGCAGGGAAAATATCGTAACAATAGGGTTTTTAAATTTTGAAATATATTTTTTTCCTTATATTAATTATCAAAGTATGGGACTGGTGTTAACTAGACAGAACCGTTATATTAAGTAATGTAAAGATTAGTCTTAAGAAGCAGAGGAAAATAATGGGGTTATTTGGATTTGGTAAATTTGGTAAAAAGTTAGTTTTACCTACTACCGAGGAAGCATTACCGGGCAGATCGACAGCGATGCCGGTACCCGATCGCCATTATGTTAACGGCAACCCCTTAAAAGGCCCTTATCCTGTGGGTTTAGAAACAGCGATGTTTGGTTTGGGTTGTTTTTGGGGTGCAGAAAGGAAATTTTGGCAGCAAGAGGGTGTTTTTTCCACCGCAGTTGGTTATGCTGCGGGAATTACCCCTAACCCTACTTATGAAGAAGTGTGTACAGGGATGACTGGCCATAATGAAGTAGTGTATGTGGTTTTCGACCCAGAGCAGGTTACTTATGGGACATTATTAAAAGTTTTTTGGGAAAGTCATAACCCTACCCAAGGGATGCGCCAAGGTAATGATGTAGGTACACAATATCGATCGGGCATTTATGTTTATTCCGAAAGTCAACGGCAATTAGCTTTAGCATCACGAGATGCTTATCAAGAAGCTTTGCAAAAGGCAGGTTATGGTGAAATTACCACTGAAATTATTGATGCGCCGGAATTTTATTATGCGGAAGCTTACCATCAGCAATATTTGGCGAAAAATCCTAATGGTTATTGTGGTTTAGGTGGCACTAAAATTTGTTTACCAGAATTAACGACAGCTTAAATCAATAAATGTTGTGAGTTAATTTTTAATTTGATTATAAGGCGATCGCTGTAGTTGCAAGGAGTATAAAACTTGTCCCAGCGATCGCTATTTTTATTCTTCCCAATTGCGTAATATTCTATGCACCCAGGCTAAATACCACATATAGTCATCCAGTTGATATTGACAAGATTTGACAATATAATCTCTAGCTTTTTCCGTATCACCCATTACTTCATGGTATAAACCAATATAAAGATGGCTGTAGAATTTTCCTCTTTTTCCTTCTTTTTCGCCTATTTTTAAAACTTCGTTAATACTACAATTTCCGCCATATAAATCATAGACTTTTTGCATAACTAAACGCGGGTCATTTTTGACTACCATCAGGGAATTAATAGCCTCATGTATGCCTTGAAGTTGGGCAATACATAAATATCGCCATACTGTTTCTTCTACATCTTGGGAGTTTACGGTTAAATCGATTTCAAATTGTTTAGCACCGGCGGCAAATTTTTCTGCATAATAAAATGATAATCCTCTTTGCCATAGGTAGGGAGTAAGGCGAGGTTCTAATTTTTCGGCTTGGTCAAAATCTGCGATCGATTCAGTAATTTGAGCGAGTTTAAATTTTACCATACCTCGCTGTACGTAGTTTTTGGCTTCTGTGGGTGCGGCAGCGATCGCTTCATCCCAGTAAGTAATTTGTTTTTGCCAATAATTTTGATTAGGTATTAACACTTTACCTCGGTAATTCCTTTTTCTGAGTTTTTACGTAAATCAATAAAAAATAAACATTTGCTCAAATCACCAGGAAAATCAATTTTCCTATAGCAATCATCTATATTTATATTTCCTGTTCCCTCTTCCCGATTTTTTCCTTAATTCCATTGATGTCTAATATTATTTTATTAGACTACAGATTAGCAGATAGCAGCAACAGACGCGACACTATAATTATTTAACAATTATTTAAAGATTACTAATTGTCCCATGATGCCTAAAATAAGTTATAAATTTTTTTAATGAGCAATAATGACCTTTTCAGAGTACAATTACACATACTAAAGAAATAGTGCTTGAATTTTTCTCAAATCTTTCTGAGTAAAATAAATCAGTAATTTATGCTATAATAAGGATATAGCAGGATATACCAATAGTGACCCAGAGATAACCAAAAAATAAATAATTAATTTTCTAAGTTGGGAAAATTTGCTAAAATAAATATAAATAGCATAAAAAGGTCTAAGCTAAAAATTTAATAATTATTAAGTTTACCTGGGTAATTTCCTCTTAGATATGGAAAAAGGGAAAAATTAAATTAATTTCTACCGTATTTATACTGGTTATACTCATAAGCTTAGATAATGCTGGCATTAAGGTAAATTAAATATATTTGCCTGTTGCTACTGGTATGCAGGATATTAAGGAGATATCAACCATAAAAATACATGAGTTTAATAATTTAAAAAAATTTACACTATATATAGTTGGAATTTCTTATAATTAAGAACCAAATAGTTGATATTGATCATAATTTTGGTTATGCTGATAAGAAGATGAAGTTGCCTGAAGCTAGACTAAAAAAGACAAGAAAGAACAAATACTTAATTGATTGTAGCCAAGGATTAAGGCTATAAGCAGTAGGGTCGGAAAAAAATCAAAAGCTGAAAAGAAAAGGGAGTATTGCTATGACAGATACAAGCAATCGCGGATTCGCATCTATGAATGAAGAAAAACAGCGAAAAATTGCCCAAAAAGGGGGAGAAACTGTTAGTCAAAATCGCGAACACATGGCCGAAATTGGTCGGAAAGGTGGCATGAAAGTTAGTCAAAATCGTGAACACATGGCCGAAATTGGTCGGAAAGGTGGCGTGAAAGTTAGCCAAAATCGCGAACACATGGCCGAAATTGGTCGGAAAGGCGGTGTGAAAGTTAGCCAAGATCGAGAACATATGGCGGCGATCGGTCGTAAGGGCGGCGAAAAAGTCAGTCAAGATCGAGAACACATGGCGGCGATCGGTCGTAAGGGTGGCGAAACTGTTAGCGAAGATCGGCAACACATGGCCGAAATTGGTCGTAAAGGCGGAGAAAGTTCCAATCAAGATCGGGAACAAAAAACCGCAATTTCTAGCCAAGCTGAAGATAAAACTAGCGAAACAATAGAGGAGTAAATTAGGGCGATAGTCGATCGCTGCCAAGAAAGCTAGAAACTTGATCATCAATAGGGAGGCTAAAAATAACCCTATTAAACTTTTGCCTCCTATTGTACAGGGTGAGCATACAAATTGATATTTTAAGTTTAGTTGGCTAATGAAAAGTTAACTAATTTAAAATAGGTGATGCTCACCCTATTAATATGATGTAGTATTTAGATTTATTGGTGAAAATATAATTATATTATTGTGTTTCCTAAACTACTAGCAGGGAAATTATTCTATAAAAAAACAGCCCCGATATTTACGGGGCTGTTTTTAGCTTAAATTTTAACTAGCTTTACCAAAGCTGGCAAAATTTTAAGCTAAGTTCACTTTGACAACTCGATTTCTTTCTTCTTCTGCTTTAGGTAGCATTAAAGAAAGGATACCATTTTTGTATTCAGCTTGAACTTGATTATTTTGAATACGGGTAGGGAGAGGAATTACTCGTTGAAATTTACCATAGCGAAATTCAGAACGAAGTACACCTTTTTCTTCGGTTTTGATTTCAGAATGACGTTCACCAGTGATAGAAACCGAGTCGGCTGTAACGTGAACATCTATATCTTTTGATTCTAAACCAGGGATTTCTACTTTGATAAAAATAGCATCGGGAGTTTCGTGCATTTCCGCAGCAGGCATGAAGGATAAACGATGAGATTCCCCATTAATAGTTGGTGTGATCGTATCAAATAATCGGTTCATTTCCCGTTGTAAATTTTCTACTTCCCGGAATGGTTCCCAACGAATGAGTGGCATATTAATGGCCTCCTTTACCTCTGAGAATATTAAGAGAAACTCTTGTTTCTAACCTAGTTTTAATGTACTAGAAACAAAGAGAAAAGTAAATTCGGTTTTTGTCCCTGTATTCCATCGCAATTACCGTACTGGGAGATTAACAAGAAAAACAGGTAATTTTAATTTCGTTTTAAATTTTGATAGGTATAAAAAGCATAGGCATCAAATATAGCTCCTACAAAACTGCAAGTAATAGCGATAACTAATACTCCTTCGAGGGGATGACCACTACCAAAGATAGAGAGAAATTTAAAAATGCGATCGGTTCCGGATTGACCTAAACCTTCTAAAATTGGGATGTAGCTTACCGCACAAAAACTAGCCAGAATACCGCCAATTAATAAAATAGGGGCGGTAAAACTGAAAATAGTTGTTAGCAGCAAAGAGCAAAGAAAATTAGGCAAAATGCTCATAAAGGAGAATAACTCCATTAACTTGCTGGAATGTAAACAATTGCGGCAAAAGTGCATTCACACCTGCCTAGCTGTTTCTAAGATAAAAGCAATCGAGTTTTTATAACGAATTTGTGAGAAAACTTAAATTTTGATTTAAAAAAATTATTAAAGATAAGTAAATAAAATTCAGTAAATAGCAAGATTTTTAGGGTGATTGTGTTGAGCAGAAATTATAATCAGTCCAGCATTAGTCTTTGGCTTCAGCGCTTATTGGCTGCGATTTTCTTAGGTGGTCAAGTAATATTTCATCTTTTAGCTGGAAAAATTCATCGGCGTAACACTTTAGATCAATTAGCAGTAGTTGGCCCAGAATCCTTGCTGATTGCACTACTAACAGCTAGTTTTGTGGGTATGGTTTTTACCATTCAAGTAGCGCGAGAATTTATAACTTTGGGGGCGGGCACGGCAGTAGGGGGAGTGCTGGCCCTTTCCCTATCGCGGGAACTTGCCCCGGTGTTGACGGCGGTAATTTTAGCTGGGAGAGTTGGGTCGGCATTTGCGGCGGAAATTGGCACTATGCAGGTGACAGAACAAATAGATGCGCTATATATGCTGAAAACTGATCCGATCGATTATTTAGTAATTCCCCGTGTTATTGCCTGTTGCATTATGCTGCCAATTTTAACTATCTTCGCCTTTGTCACAGGGATGATGGGGGGACTTTTAATTGCCGTTGGTCTTTATAATATTTCCCAGTCGGTGTTTATAGACTCTGCCCATAAATTTTTAGATGTTTGGGATATTTGCACAGCGATAATTAAAGCTTTTTGTTTTGGGGCTTTAATTGCTGTAATTGGTTGTAGTTGGGGTTTAACGACGACGGGCGGTGCTAAAGGTGTGGGACAATCAACTACTACTGCGGTGGTTACGTCGTTGTTAGCTATCTTTATGGTTAATTTTTTTCTGTCTTGGGTAATGTTCCAAGGGACCAGTAGTGCTGTAATTAAAAATCTCTAAACCCATAACCAACTAAAATGAGAAAGAAATTAATTTAACTTTACAACTCCAGTACAGCCCATGACTATTGCCTCATCAAATTTTTCATCATCCCAGACTGTGGAATTAGCCCCTAGTTATAATTTACCGATCGCCTTAGTCATTATTGCTATTCCTCTAATATTTGTCCAACCTTGGTTAAGTCTGGCGATCGCCCTATTTGGTTTATTTTTACTATTCCAAGCCCTAACTATTCGTTTACAATTTACGGCGACAGATCTTGATGTGTATCGATCGCAAACCTTAATTCGCCGCTTTCCCTACGCAGAATGGCAAAACTGGCGCATTTTCTGGCCTCCCGTACCCATTTTATTTTATTTTAAGGAAATCAAGAGTATTCATTTTCTGCCAGTTTTATTTGACCCGAAAACCCTACAAGCTTGCCTAGATCAACGCTGCCCAAAAATTAACTAACTTACGTAATAACCCTGAAATTTTCAGGATTTTGCATATTAATTATGACTTCAGAATCATCTCCAAACCAAACATTTCCTAGTGACTCTCTTGCTGCTGAAGCTGAGGCTGATATTCCGGAAAATATTCCCCCTGAATTACCTTTAGAAACATCCCCAGAAATATTTTCTCCAGTAGTTACTACAGAAACTAAAGAATTTCCAGAACCAATTCAAAATTTATTTACAAATCTGGAAAGCGAAATAGAGGCTTTGCAGCAACAAAAACAACAACTTACTGATGACATTGCTCAAATGCAAGTTTCAGCGAAAATGCTTCAAGAGCAAATGGCGGAAACTACTGCGGCAATGGGTCGTTTAGTTAAAGAGGGTTTAAGTGAATTAGAACAACGTAAACAAACCTTACAAATAGCTGTTGAACAATTGGAACGTAGGCAAGAACGTATTCGTAAAGAAATGAAAACTTCCTTTGCTGGTGTTTCCCAAGATTTAGCTATTCGTGTACAAGGTTTTAAGGATTATTTAGTTGGTAGTTTGCAAGATTTAGCCAGTGTTGCTGAACAATTAGATTTAGTTCCTCCCCAGTCTCCTGCTGAAAAATCTAGTGTTAAAAGTGAGGAAAAATCTGCGCGAAGTGCTACGCAAAGTGTTAATCCTAAGTTTGCAGAACAGGGTTTTCAGGAACAGGTTAAACAAATTCGGAAGATTTTAGATCAGTATCGTAATATGCCGGATTATTATGGTCCGCCTTGGCAATTACGGCGTACTTTTGAACCAATTCATGCCGATCGCGTTTCTAATTGGTTTTTTACCCAAGGTGGTAGAGGTGCAGTACGATCTATGGGTAGTCGGTTGCAAAATATTTTGATTTCTTCGGCGATTATTTCGGTTTTGCATAGTTTATATAGCGATCGCTTGCGGACTTTGGTACTTGCTAATACTCCGGAACGTTTGGGAGAATGGCGTCGCGGTTTGCAAGATTGTTTGGGTATTGTGCGTACTGATTTTGGACCGGAAAGGGGTGTTGTTTTGTTTGAAGCGCCGGAAGCTTTGGCGCAAAAAGCCGATCGATTAGTTAAGGATGGTTTCTTGCCTTTAATTGTGATTGATGAAACTGAAGATCAAATTAATCTTTCACTTTTACAATTTCCTCTGTGGATAGCTTTTGCTGCGGATCCACAGTTGCAGCCTACTTTTATTTAATGTTGAGATAAGAGTATGTAATGGTGCGTCTAGTTGGCGCACCTGACCAGTTTTTGTATAATATTTTTTAGTTATTTTGGCAGTAATAATATAAATTCTGTGCCTTGTCCGGGTTGAGAATTTACTGTGATAGAACCTTTATGTTTGTTTTCAATAATTTGACGGGCGATCGCTAGTCCTAAGCCTGTACCTTTACCTACACTTTTTGTGGTAAATAAATTTTCAAAAATTCGTTTTTTTATATTTTCCGTCATGCCTAAACCATTATCTATAATATGAATAGCTATTTGCTGGGTATTTATTAATATTTCGGTTTTAATTGTAATTTGTTGGGTATGTTTTTTTAGGTGTTCCAGGCTATAGATTTCGGTCATTTCTTCAAACATATCGATCGCATTTGCTAATATGTTCATAAAGACTTGGTTTAATTGACCAGGGAAACATTGAATAGGAGGAATGTCACCGTAATTTTTTATAATTTTTATTTCGGGGCGTTTTTCATTACCTTTGAGACGATGTTTAAGAATTAATAGGGTGCTATCAATTCCTTCGTGAATATTAAACAATACTTTGTAATCATGATCAGCACGGGAAAATATACGGAGACTGGTACTAATATTTTTGATGCGATCGCACCCGATTTGCATGGAATTTATAATTTTTGGTAAGTCTTCTAAGATATATTCTAATTCTATGGCTTCAGCATGATCATTAATTTCATAACTAGATGCTTGATTTTGATATAGATTTAAATGATTAATTAGACTTTTTAAATTATTTTGTATTTCTATTATATTGCCAGCAATAAAACCAATTGGGTTATTAATTTCATGGGCGATACCAGCCATGAGATTACCTAATGCTGACATCTTTTCATTTTGCATAATTTGCAGTTGAGATTCTTGTAATTGGGCTTCTGCATTTTTGCGATCGCTGATATCACGAAAACACCAAATTCGGCCATAATATTGTTGATTTTCTGATATAATTGGGGCTGTATAACGTTCAAAAACTTGTTGATTTTTTAGCAAAACTTCATGGTAAGCTTGCTCCTGGGGATGGTCGTATAAATACTCAACTAAACTAATAAATTCTTCGGGATTTTGAATACTTGATAATACATAATTCAATAATTGATGATCATTTTTAGTTTCAATAATTTCATTAGGTATTCCCCACAATTCAACAAAACGGCGATTATAACTCACAACTTGGCGCTTTTCGTTAATGACTAAAATTCCGTCTAATTCTGCTTCTTGTTGGGCTTTAAACATGGAATTTAGTCTTTCTAACTGTTGAGATTTTTCCTGCTCTTTTTGATAGAGTTGGGCATTTTTTAAAGCAATAGCAGCTTGATTACAGAGAAAGTTAATAACTAATAAGCGATCGCTGGTAAATACATCTGGTAGTAATTCATTTTTTAAATATAATATACCAACCATTTCCCTTTGATTTATTATGGGTAAACATAAAAGATTTTTAGGTTGACGTTGCAATAAATAATCATCTATTACTGGTAAATCTGTGGTGCAATTTTCTATTAAAACGGTTTTTTGAGTATTTTTCACATATTGAATTAGTTTAACAGGAAGATTAGGATTATTATCTAATGGCTGTGATAGTAAGGTTATCTTGTCATTAGTGGCGATCGCTTTGACTTGCCATTGATTTTCATCATTAGGAAAAAGTAAAATACATTTATCGGCTCCAGAATTTTGTAAGATAATCTGAGTTAATTGTTTTAGTAAATCATCTAGTGCAATAGTACCAGATAATGATTGAGCGGCTTTTATGACTGAGTTTAAGTCTATGGCATTGTAAAGATTATGGCTAATAGTATCAGGAAATTGATGTACACTTTGACTAGAAAGATTTTGACTAGAAAGAATATTGAGATTTCCGAGATTTGTGAAAGGATTAAAGTTAATTTTTTGGGGTTGTAGAATAGGCTGCAATAGTTGGGGATAGTGTTTTTCTAGGTTATCTATTTTTGCTTTTGCTCCCCAACGGGCGTAACAATAATAAGCTTCTTGCATATAGCCTGCGGCAACTTTTTCTTTACTCCATCCTAGATAAAATTTGGCTGCTAATTCGTTGGCGATCGCTTCTTCTTGGATATATTCATTTTTTTGCGCTAGGGAAATTGCCTTATCAAATAATTCTATAGCTTCTGCTTTTTGATTTAAAATCCTAGCTTTTTCTGCTTCTATTAAAATATATTTGTGCTGAAAGTTTATTGGTGATTGTATTGCTAATTTTTGCAGATTATCTTGATTGTATTTAATTCTATTTTTTAATATTTCTGACTGATTTAATGATTTATTATCATATA
>CAWUOF010000077.1:0-11524 GCA_963923765.1 uncultured bacterium
GGGTTTTCCTGAAATAAATTTTCGTAAAAACTAGCAGCAAATTCTTCAGCACGTGGTTTAATTTTATCAAAACTTTTTTGCAATATATCTACTGGCAATTCTGATATTTGTACTATTGATGTTTCCTCTAATGTTGTTTGGCTAGAGATATCTGTTAAAGGAATTTGAGGTGTTTCAGCAACAGGAGTCGGGGGAGGAGAAATTGTTTCTAGTTGCGATCGATCTTTTGGTATCTCAACATTTTCTACACCCTTTAACATTTGTGAGGCGATCGCTGTATAAGCAGTTGTCCAAGCTTCCTTTATTTCCGGTGTCCAATCATTTTTTAGATACTGCTCAAACGTGAGTAGTAATATTTTTCCCACCACCGGGTAATATTGAGGAATAGCTCCATAGCTAATATGTCTAGCTCCCAAGGAACTAAGCACAGTTGCTAAAACATCTGGATTTCGTAAATTTTCCACAACTAATATCAAAGAATTTAACAATTTTTTATTCTGTTTTTCCATATCAGTATGAGTAAACAAAGGCATCAACTCTGGATAAGCAGCAAATAAATTTTCGTAGAAACTAGCTACAAATTCATTGGCACAAGGTTTAATTTTCTCAAAACTTTGCTCTAAAAGTTCAACATTAAGAGACATGATATAGTCTACCTCAATAAATTATTAGAATTTTATTTTTTATACTTTTAAAGTAGGAGTAATTAATATATTCCTCCTACTAATATTGATTAAATTTCTCGGCAAAAATTGTCAACAATTAACAGCCAATTTTTTCTGCTATTG
The DNA here is from genome assembly GCA_963923765.1 of uncultured bacterium. GTDB lineage: Bacteria > Cyanobacteriota > Cyanobacteriia > Cyanobacteriales > CAWUOF01 > CAWUOF01. The sequence continues at coordinate 789 of CAWUOF010000077.1, forward strand.
ATTAACAAAACAATATTTTTGCAAGAAAATTATTGAGATCTACTATAAATTGAGTTCTTCCAATTCTTGCCAAATTTTATACATAAATTCTTGAGCATTGGTAATACCCATATCTCCTAAAGCTTGCCATTCTTCTGTACTGTAATCAAAATCTAATCCCATAACTTCTTGAGTCCAATAAACGATATTGTTGGGATTTTCCATCAATTGATATGTAATTTTTAGCAATTCTATTCCTGAGATATTCGATCTGGTTTTGGTGGTTAAACAAAAAGAAAGTAATTTTCTTAAGTTACTTTCTGGAGGAACGGCAATTAAAAATGCCATATTTTGAGCTATAAAAAATTTGTCCAGCTTCATAAATTTTCAAGTTTTGGGTTGAGTTTCAAGGTTTTCATAACATAGTAGCTTAATTTTTAATAAGGAATAAATAAATAATTGCCTAAAGACTTTGGATCATCACTATGATAAAAATCATATAAGACTTTTAAAAATTCTTCTTTACAAAGAAATCCATCTTGATTAAGATCTATTTGGACAAAACTTTTTTCTGCATAAATACGATGGTTATTATAAACTGATAAAAAATCTATCCATTCTTGCCGATTTATAGTACCATCTCCATCGGTATCAAATACATCAAAAATTAGATTAACCATTGCAACAATTTCTGCTTCATATTTTTTATTATCATTGAGAATAACTGTATGATAGTCTAACCACTCTTGTAAACTTACTTTATAGTCACGATTTTTATCCATATCACCTGTTAATCCAATAATAGGCAAACTTATTAGAAATTGTGTTTATTTGTGCAGAATTAGGAGACAATTTCCGCATTTCTGCTATTTTTTTAACAACTTTATCAAAATCTGCTAAACTAATACTGCCACTATTATCATAATCATACATAGTAAACAATTTGGTGAATTTTCTAGTTTGTAATTCTGTCAGCATAATGATTCTTTGTTAATGAAATTAAGTGGTTGATTTTTGTTTTTTATTAATATTGATATAAAACAGCAGTTTCTAGCAATATTATAAACACTCTACACTTTAACACCTTACTAAGCGTTTTATTTTACAGCATTTTGCATGATTCGTATATACTATAAACATAAAATACTTATTCAGTCAGAATGTAAAATTTAATGTGTCTGTCATATATCCAGGAATTGCTGTATTACCAATTACTACTATTGCATTATTCCGAATGTTTGATTCTACTGAATTTGCTAGGTAAAACCATTAAATATTATTTGATAATAGCCAATAAAATAACAATAAAATATCGCTATAATCATTGCTAAAATTGACTTTTCAACAAAAATATTTAATTATGTTTTACTATTTTGATTAGTTTGAATAGTAATAAATTCCTGGATATTATTTTCTATAGTTCGACAAATTTTATCCAGGGGTAAATCATTATGATCATAACCGAAAGGATTTTCAATTTCTACTCCAATTTCTTCAATACCAAATAAAGCAAAACTGACAATAGCTACAAATAACCCTGTCCACCAACCTAACCCATTAACAAACTGAAAAGGCAAAATTAAACAATAAATAAGTACGAGTTGATTGAGATGAATAACGTAGGCAGCGGGAATGGGTGTTTTTAAAATACGTTCACATCCTCCGAGATTATCCATTAAAATATTCATTAGAGTGTGAATACTGGTCAATTGATAATTAGTTAAAAGCCCTCGTTTGTATTCCTGTTGCAAGTAATCTCCGAGTAGGCGATTAATTTCTAAGGGCATATTTTGAATATTTTGCAAAGTTTGGTATTGAGAATTGGAAACCCAAGGTTTTAATTCTTCACTAGCGGGTTCATAACGAAGATATAGTTTTTTACTAATAGCAAAGGCTGGTAATAAATGTAATGCATTAATTTTACGTTCTCGATCGCCTGGTTCAATTTCAGCAACGGCTACCCAAATTTGCCAAGTTAAATTACGGATGGTGTTAACTGTGCTACCCCATAGCCTTCTTCCTTCCCAAAATCGATCGTAAGCAGTATTAGTCCGAAAAACTAGCAATAAACCTAACACAATACTGGGAATTACATTACCTAAAATTGGTTGAGCAACAGGCCAGTTATGGAAGTGTAAAAAGGAAATTATAATTCCAAATGCACCACAAAATAGAGAACGTTCTAAAACCCCTATAAAAACCGAACCTTGTAATCTAAAAGTTTGTTTTAACCATGATAGTTTTTCATTGTTTTTCTTCATATTTTCCATGTTTTATATTTCCTCCTAATTAAGTTTTGTAAATAACAAATTTGATAATTTATTAGGCAAAAAAATTAGTCAAAAATCCTAATATTTATATTTACATTCAATTTACTTTGATTATTTGTTATTGATTTTTTTATCAACCCAAAATCATCCTAAAATTAGAGACAAGTAGGGAGAAAATAAATATTTAAATTTCCTACCCATTTACTCTCCACTATAAATTAGCTTATTTCTAGCTTTAATGTATTTAATAATCGGACTAAATTTTGCAATGATTTACCCTGCCAAGGTTGATATTTTGAACCTAAAACAATTAGTTGAGTTGTTTTTTGTTTACGTAAAAACATCACAAATTTTGATAACATACTAATACCAGAACTATTCAAAAATGATAATTCTTTTAAATTAATTGTCATAGTTTCTGGATTATTTTTTGCTACTTCATTAAGTAAATTGGTAATTGGTTCATACTCGCTAGGTCCACTCAGACTCAATTCACCTATAAAGGTAACAGTTTCGGAAGTCGGATCATATTTAACAATGTAATCTTCGCCTTTAATTTCTTGAGTATCCATGTTTGTATCCTTGCCTAGAGATAATCATTGATAGTTCAATCCATACTATACTTTGATTTGCACCATTGTAGTAACAGTAATAACTGGAATATTACCATAAATTGTCTCTAGTTTCCAGCCAATATCCGCTCCATAGTCATTAATTATGGTGAGCAGACCTAAGCCGGAAGTTTCAGTATCCTCTTCTAAACTTTTTTCAACTTGTTGTACATACAATTCACTAGGATCTGATGTTAGTAATTTTTCAATAAATGATTTTAACTTATCATCATCACCATTTTTGATACTATTAGTAGCAAAAATTACAGCCGTTACCTCATCACCTTCTTCAATGAAGTGAATACCAAACTTAATTTGATATTTAGAATCTTCATGGTTAAATTTAATAGCATTTTCTAATAATTCATTAGCTACATAAGTAACAGCACTTTTACTATGTTTAATTCTATGTTCTCGATTTGGATCTTCGTCATCTGAAGGTAAAAAATTGTTGAAGTAATCCGCCACAAAATGAGCAGAAAGACGATTATTTTTCCAACGTTGTTTAATTGGACGAGAACTAGGAGTAAAGGCAATTTCTAAGGAATCATTTTCGGGAGGAAAAGATTTGATGAAATTACCAAATATTTCAGAAGATTGAGTATTATCTTGGGAAATTTGAGTCATAGTTTGATATTTGGAAAAGATTAGTATTTGTGAAGTAGAAAATTTATATTTAGATAGCAATTTGCTTAAGTCATATTTACTTCATAAAACCTCATTATTGTTCTTGTCTTTTTAATATCAATAAAGTAATATCATCAAAGAGTTTTTGTGTACCAATATGTTGGCGTAAATCAGTAATAATACTATCTTTTATTTCGGCGGCTGACTTCTGCCAATTTTCGTGAATAACTTTACACAATCTATCTATCTGATACTGGACTTTATTAATATTTTTAGCTTCTGTAATTCCATCTGTGTACAGCACTATTCCATCTCCTGGATGTAACTCAAAAATGGCATGATTAATAAAATCAGTTATTTCTGCATCTAATCCAATGGGAAATCCTAAATTCATAGTATCAATTCTTTCTATTTTACCGCCTTTACGGACAATAATTGTTTCTTCATGTTGACCACTAATACTAATTTTACCGTTAACATAGTTAATTATAACCAAGGTTAGACTTTTATCAGAATTCATCCGTTGCACATTTTTGTAAATAGTGCGATTTAGAGTATCTAAAAATATGACGTGATTCTCTTCTTTTATTTCTTGTAAAGTTCTGACAGCAGTTTGTGTCATTAACATTAATATACCGCTTTCTAAACCATGTCCGGTAACATCTCCAATTCCTAAAGTAATAACTCCATCTGTTTCTAATACATCATAATAATCTCCCCCTACTTCTTCGGCAGGTTCCATATAACCAGCAATATCTAAACCTTTAATATTTTTTAATTCTTCGGGTTTAGGCAAAATCATTTGTTGCATTTGACGGGCTACGTTTAATTCTGCTGCCATGCGAAGGTTCTCTTCTTTTAGTTTCTCGTTCAGGGCGATAATTTTTTGATTAGCTGTGGCTAGTTCAACAGTACGTTTTTTTACTTTATCTTCTAAGGTTTCAAAGGCTTCTTGTAGTTGTCCAGCCATGCTGTTAAAAGATTCTTCTAGGGTTTCTATTTCATCAATTTCAATGATATCATTTATATTAATTCTAATAGTAAAATTACCATCGGCTAATCGTTTTGATGTTTGCGTGAGTCTAATAATGGGATTGGTAATTAAACTAGCAATTAAAATTCCTATGGTAGTAGAAGCAATTAAAGTGATAAAGCATAATATAATAGTAGTGCGGTTATTTGCATTAATTGTAACCATAAAATCGTTTTCTGGTACAATTACAACTGCTAACCAATCAATACCATAGTTATCTGAAATTGGCTTAACTGTGGCAAAATACTTTTGTTTGTTTAAGGAAAATATAATTTGTTGACTATTTTTAATATTATTTAAGTTACCAAATTGTTTTTGTAACTGTTCAGCCGCAGTGGATACTACAGGATTTTCGGCTTGATTAGCTTTGATGCGATCGATCTTATTATCTTCACCTTGACTAATTACTTTAAAAGGCTGTTTAATAGTGGAACTAGCTATTAAATCACCCGATCGCTCCATAATAAAACTTTGTCCATTAGGACTAATATATAAATTATCAATAAAATCTGTAATGCGTGATAAGCGAATATTTATACATAAAACTCCCTGGAATTTACCATCTATATCATAAATAGGTCTAACGGGAGAAATCTGTAACGAAGTATTATTACTAGAGGAAGCTGGAAAAATTTCACTCCAAGTTGGTTTATTTGCTTTTTTCGCTGCTTTATACCAAGGGCGAGTACGGGGATCATATTCTGCTTCTTTTAACAATTTTTCCACATTTCCTTTTTCATCCAAAATATAAGTTTTACGGATAGGTTCTGTGGCAATAGTACGTATTTTAAATTGAACCGGGCCATCGGTTCTATATTCAACACCAACAAATTCTCCTTGTTCATTGCCAATTGATAAATAGGCTTCAAAGCCACCCTTATGTACAACTTCCCAAAAATAACGTCGCATTTTATCAAAATCATTGAGTTGGAAATTATCACTTTTAATTCCTGCTTCAGTTAGCCATAAAGCATTTTGTGATTTATTTAGATAATTTAAAATATATTCTTCAATACGTGAGGCTGTTTCCTGATTTAATTTATTTGCTAGTTCGCCGATCGCTTGCTGTCCATTCCGAAAAGAAAGCCATCCTACCAGTACGGTTGAAGCTAGAATGGGAACGACAAAGGGAACTACTAATATATTACGAAGGCGAAATTTAAAGCTTAGGGGCTGGGCTAGTTTGTCTGTCATAATAGTAGCTTTTTAGGCTATAAAGTATATTTCCCATCATAAAACCGCGACTATTTAAAAAAAATCGCGGTTCTGAGTTTAGCATATACTAAACTATATGGCTTAACTATATTCCCCTATTATTTTTACTTTTTAGAGATTATCACCATAAAAACCATCAATTTTACAAGAGATATTTTGTTTTACTCAGGCTGAGAATTAAGACGACCTAAATTTACACCTAATTGCACTCCCAGCATTCCAATTACCATACTGCCTAACCAATATAGTAAAGCAATTGTTGTATTACCTTTATCTATTTGGGTAAATGTTTCTAACCCATAGGTGGAAAAAGTAGTATAAGCACCACAAAAACCAGTGGCAATCATTAACCGAATTTCTGGAGAAAGGTTTTTAAATTTTTCTTCATTTAATGTGTAAAAAAATGCAATAATAAAACAGCCAGTTACATTAATAAAAAAGGTGGCATAATAGGAAAAATCTTTACCTATAATGTCTTTGGTAAATTCAGTAATAAAGTAGCGTCCTAAAGCACCTGGAATAGCACCTAAAGCGATCGCCATAACTGTACGAGTAAAAGCATTTTGCATTGGTAAAATCTCCTGGGTAATAAAGTAATATATCTGCTGCTGTAAATAAAATTTAGCCTATAATTATCTGGGCTAAATAACGACCTACTATAATACCAATTACAGCTAAAATTGCGCTACCAGCCCAGTAAAATAATGTTGCTCCTTGTTCCCCTTTTCTCCAGAGATTTAATGTATCGTATCCATAGGTAGAAAAGGTTGTATAAGACCCTAAAAAACCTGTTCTAACTAATAAATCTATTTCCGGTGGAAAATCTTTAATTCCTTTAAATAAGGTAAAGCAAAATCCCATGAGGAAACAACCTGTAAAATTTATAATAAAAGTGCCATAAGGAAAATCTTGTCCTATGGCTTTTTGACAAAATACAGTTAGATAATAACGACTAACAGCACCAGGTACTGCACCGATCGCGATCGCCAATACCGCGAACCAAGTAATATTTTGCATTAATTAATACACTCCACAGATAATTACAGCAGATTGTTAAAGTAAATCAGCCATTACATCGTTAATGCTTATAGCTTTGTAAATTACCAGGAAAATTTAATAATGTCTAATACTTTTTAAGCATACCACCTATAATTTTTAAACATAAGTTTAAAAACTTAGTAGATCATTTAGGTGATATAATTTTGCCAGCATCTCAATAAGTATAAAAACTTCACTTAAATGTAAATTTTATTTACACCTATTCATTTACACCCAGGTATAAACATGATGAACCCGAAAAAATTAGAGAATTTTGTAGAGAAATCTCTGTGGACAGTTAGATTTTTAACGATAATACCTGTTTTTTTTGGAGTAATTAGTGTTATAGTTTTATTTATATTAGGTAGTTTAGAAATTATTGAAGCCTTAAAACTATGCTTAGATATTAGCAGTGAGGGTTCATATCAAAAGATACTCAGTAATATTATTGGCGGTATTGATTTTTATTTAATTGGTATTGTCTTAATCATATTTAGTTTTGGAATTTATGAACTATTTATTTCAAAAATTGACATTGGCAGACAAAATACAGAAATTCAAATTTTATCCATTACATCCCTTGATCAATTAAAAGATAAAATTTTAAAAGTTATTGTTATGGTGCTAGTAGTTGCTTTTTTTAAAAAAGATTTGGAAATGTCGATTACAACACCCTTGGAACTTCTTTATCTAGCAATTTCAATTATTTTGATTGCTGCTAGTAGTTATCTATTGCGATCGAAACATGATAATCATTAATTAATATTTGAATATTTGATAATATTTTTTGTGTTATCATTGCATCTCATGGACAGTATAAAAAATAGATTTAATATTATTCTCGCTTAATATTTCTGGAATATAGATAATTATCAATTTGATTAGCCCAAAACTCACTCTCATCAATTGTAATAATAATTTTTTTATAATACTCATCCTTTAATTTTAAAGTTAAATAATTTTTCTCCTGCCTTACATACCAAAATTCTCTACCTATTTTAGTGTAGTAAGTTCCTGCTTTAATTATTCCCGGTACAAAAGTACCAGGGGCGCGAATTTCTTGCCAATTACTTTCGGGTTCTGCTGTTGTCACCTCTTCAATATTTTTCAGTGGAATTTCTAAGGTTTTATTTAAATTAAATGCCCACAATTGTTCATACCATTCTAAATTCAGCATTAATTTATCATCAGTAATACTCAGCTTCATAATTTTTTATCTTTATAATAACATCAACCACAGCCAGTAATTTTATTAATTAAATGGGAAGTTGGTTTTAATTTCCAACTTCCCATATTATATGCTCTGATACTTGTAACTAAGAATCTGCATTACCTTCTATTATGGCATCAAGGCTTTTTGTCGTCCAAACATCTATTCCTTGATTTAAAGCATTTAAAACACCAAGGGTGTCTTCCATATTCTTGGCAGCTTTTTTTTGAAAGTCAGTCAAAACAGCGTTGGGTATATTACCAAGATCGTCTACTTTCTTAGCATCATTTAGTTTACCCCAGTAGTCACCAACTGTGTCTACATAACACTGCATTAATTCGGCTTGTTTTTGTCCGAGATCTTTCATAGAAGATAAATAAATATCCCAGAAATTTTTATAAGCTTCAGATGTAGTTTGTAAATTCATCAGTTCAACTTGAGTTCTAAAGACATCATTTATACTATCAGTATAAACTTGCCCTAAATCTTTAAAAAGACTGATATAACTCTGGGTTAGTTCGGCTGCACCACTTGGATCTACAACACTTGCTAAAGCCTTATTAGTATTACTAACATTATTGGTAGCAACTTTTTTAAAAGTATCTACTGCTAACTTGTTAAATTCTATCCATTGTTGAATGAATTGATTTTGCGTAGCCATAATTTTTCCCTCAATACAAAAATGTATTCTGTTTAGTTAAGTTGCTAGTTATTTTTTATCTACTCTTGTTATTAAGCTGGCTATTATTGGCAAGCTTTACTTTTCATCATCAAGTTTTTTAGCTAGATTTAGAGTTGAATGTTAATAACTAGCAACTAAAGTATAATATGAGTTAAACTCTTACGTTATTTGCGGGGTTGACCTAAACGATCTATCATTCCCACAATAGCTTTCATTTGAGGAGATTCTCTGGTGTAGAAAACTGGATTGGCTGGGTCGAGACTAGAATATCCCCAAAAATCCCAACATCCTTTTGGATTATAAGGAGTGGCATTGGAAGGCTCAACTTGAGGATATAGAATTAGGAAATTATTGGTGTCGGCCATTTCATTATAACCTGTTAGGCCATAGTAATCGTCACCAATTACTTTTGCTCCTTGTTCGCAGCCATGAATAGCAACGTGAACTTTGCAAGTTTCTGTTTTGCAGGATTTTGGTACATAAACATAAGCATCTTTGCTCATGCTGGTGTTTTTCGCTGGAATAAACTCACTTTGATCGAATTTAACAATCTTACCGCTAGGTGTATCAGCAGGTGGATTTAATTTGCCATAGATATGCTCTAAAATCCGTTGAGATTGGTTGAAATCACAATCGTTAATGTAGGGGGCGCGAGTTTCAGAACAGCCAACATCGCTATCTTTGACAATTAAAGCATGACCGGCAGGAACAGTCTTATCATATTGAATTTGTTCTGGATCCAAGCCAGCCGCTTGATAGAATTTTTCTACTTGGTCAACGGAGATGGTTTTAACAACTGGATCATTAGAACCGCTAAAGATGTAAACTTTATCATCTTTTAAGTTGTTGACATCAGCAATTTTGTTGTCGGCGGCAAATTTGACAGCTTTTTTATATAACCCTTTGCCATCTGGTGCTACAAAAGCAGTTGCTGGAGTTAAACAGTTTCCTGTTGCTGCTTGCAAAAATTTACTGGGATCTTTTTCGTAAGAACCAACACAATAAAAAGGACCGCCTGCAACTATCCCTGCTCCTATTAGTTTATCTGAATAGGCAACATGAAACTGGGATGTCATAAAAGCACCAGAAGAAAGGCCAGAAACAGATGTTTTGCTTAAATCTGCTCCATAACCACTTAATCTGGATGCATCATCAGCTAATGCTGTACTGCTGAAGCTAAAAAGCATCACCAGTAGTGTAATTAATAACTTTAGTTGGTTTTTCTTCAACATTACTTTTTTCCAACTTATGGGATATGGTGTGTTGTACCAGTTAAAAAACTAAAATGGTAAACATAAGGTTTACCTAGTAGGCTCAGACCAAAAGAAACAAATTTAAGACTTTTTTTCCGGATGCTAATTACGCCCGTTAGCACGATCGCCACAGATTATCGCTATAGATTATCGTCTGTTTCTGCAAGCAGAAATATATTTTTGCCACAGCGAAAGGATCCTTAGCATTAGAATTAATGCCTCTATCAAAATCGGCACCTGATTGATCACTTGCCAAACTCCAGCAGTATAAAGCTATTTTCACTTCCTATAACAAGACCTACTGGTATTTTATGGGAGCTATTTATCTTGTAACTTCTGTCATCTGGCTGATTTGATTAGACTTTTTAAGTAATTCTATATCAAACCTTTGTAATTATACCTAAAATCATTACTATGTCAATGGCTTTTTGATAAAATATTAATTAATTTAATTTTTTTTTAATATTTATATTTTCTTATGGGACGTGACTTTTATACAAAATTATGATTTTAACCACAGGCTAGTTAATAAGTCGGAACCAAATAATTTTTAAGGAGGCGCGATCGGCTCTATTTTTTATAAAAAATTAATCAAAAAACACAAAACTTAAAATTACTTTTCCAAAAATAAAAATTATATTTATATGTATTTATATAGTTATTTAAAATTATTTATTACTTATTAAGTATCAGATTGGATGTAATTAATGACAGTTATAATATGATGGGGTAAAGCAATAAAAATAATAGAAATTTACGATTTGAATTTTGATTTAAAGTTTTTCCGGTTGAAAGGAAAAGGGATTGATATTAGTAAA
>CAWUOF010000078.1:0-11398 GCA_963923765.1 uncultured bacterium
AGTATAAATCATTTCCTATCTTTGCTTGATTCATCTCTTATTTGTGCAACGCCAAAATTTGGATTTGTGCGATCGCGTCTTTCAACCTAAAAACACCCCCAAATCTTGCAGCAATTTTACCCTTATACTTTACAGCTATGAGGAAATTTTGAGGGAATAACAAAATTAAGTGATTTAAAGAAAAGCTTAGAAACCTTACTATATAAGTAATTACTTTAAAAAGCCCGTGACGAGGATTGAACTCGTGACCTCACCCTTACCAAGGGTGTGCTCTACCACTGAGCTACACGGGCGGGGTGCGGGTATGGGCCGAGCTAGATTCGAACTAGCGTAGGCGTAGCCAGCGGATTTACAGTCCGCCCCCATTAACCACTCGGGCATCGACCCTTTTCTCACCCGCGATTACTAATAGTAGCACAAGAAATTAAAAAAGCAAATATTTTTTGGAGATTTTTGCAAAATTTTTTAAATTTTTTAGTAAAAGAGGCTGAAAGCCTGACTAGAAGCGGGTTTCATATTCGATAACCATTTGATTATTATCATTAAAATCTGTCCCAGTCCGGATGCGAAGGTTATTATTGACCCGATAGCGGAGGTTAAATTGTAAGGGGGTGGGGGCGGTTAAAATCTTTAGCAGTGAGGCTGACATATTTTTAGAAATATCTATACCGGCTTCTGCTGCTATACCCAAGGTAGACCCGCGCGAGGTGTCGTTAGGGACGATCGTGGGATAAAGGCGAAATTCACTAAGATTAGTTGCATCGAGAATTATATTTTGAATATTGCCCAATATAGCAGAACCGGCTAGGTTAGCTAGGGCCAGAGTGGAGTCACCGCGCCCCAAGGTATTGATAAAGCCACCACCAATTAGGGCTACTATTTCGGCTTCCGATCGAGAGGGGGAACTAGTTAAACGTAAATTATCAAATAATTCACTAGCGGGACCGTTAACTTGGGCAATAACTCGTACAGTTTGGGAACCTGTAAAACCTGGTATGATTTGTTCATTTATTTCGCCGCCCACAGTGGTAGATATGGGTAATTTATTGTTAGAAACTTCGCTAACTAAAGCTGCTAAACGCACATTTAAAATAGGGTCTAAACCACGATTAGGTATAAATTCAGCAGTTTCTCGATAATCTCGATCGACTCTAAATTGAGTAGTAAATAAATTTACTTCCCCTCGTTTTAATCTAATAATTCCCTGGGGTTGAATATCATTTATTGTACCATTTATTTGTAATTTACCATCGGCAGTAAATTGTAAAACCGGGGCGCGACTAACTTGTACTCTATCCCCTAAAATTAATTTTAAATTATTAAATTCTGGTTGAATACCATTTACTTGTTGAGATTGGGTTGCTAACGTTACACTTCTTGGATCTGACAGTAAAACTTGACCATCAGACAAGGTAATTTCTCCCCCAATTTTTGGTAATAAAGCACTACCATTTACTAAAACTTTACCATTAACATTACCTTTATATATTCCTCGCAAATTCATTGCTAATTTATCTAAATTAACAGTTAAAGGGTTTTTAAAATCTTTATCTTCGGGTTGTAAGTTACTAACTAAAGGTAAAACTCCGGTTATAGATAAATTACCTTGACTAAATAAACCTTGGATATTTTCTATAGAAATGCGATCGCGTTTAAATTTAGCTGTACCTGTTAACCCTGTAATATTTTCTGGTAAGGCTGTTGCTTTTACTTCCGCATTTTTAAATATCGCTTCTCCACTAGCTTCGGGTCTTAAAACCGTTCCCGAAACCATCAATTCTACTTTACCTTCGCCTTTTATCCAGGCTATTTGATTATTAACTAAATTTAGCAGGGCTAAACCTTCATTTTGTACACTGACATTTAAACTAATGCGATCGCTATCAGGAAACACCGTCATAAACGGTAAACGATAGGGAATACTACCATTAATTTGTAAAGGTTCAGGGCCAGTTATACGCAAACCGGCGCCAAAATTTAACCTAGCATTAGCATAAGAAAAACTGCCTAAAGCTGTTTGGATCGGTTGACGGTTAAGAGTACCTTCTACTAAACTAATTTCACCCCTAGCTAAAGGATTTTCTTTTTTCCCGGCTAAAGCTGCTGTAACATTTAAATTTCCTGTAATATCTATAGGTGTTGCTGCAATATTTCTCACTTCTTGCACAGGTACCAAGGCTAAGAAATTTCTTAAATCTATTATTGGTAAATTAACTACCCGCAATTGTCCTGATAAATTTTCTCCCCCCAAACTACCAGAAAAACTAATTAATCTATTATCAGATTGTAATCGAAATGGTACTACAGTTAATATGCCATTGTCTAAACTACCTTTAGCGACAAAGTTTTGAAAATTTACTATTCCCCATTGCCAATTTTGCCCAGCTAAATCAAAATTAGCTGATAAGTTACCTTGTAAAGAACCGGCAAATTTAATTTCACCGCCAAAAGTACCTTGAAAATCTGTTAAAGGTGGTAAATTATTTCTACGAGCATTTTCTCTTTGTTGTACTAATTCATCTAATTCGGAAATACGCCGTAATTGATTAAGTAATGATACCTTAGATAAATTTGATTCTACTGTTCCAATATCTGCTGCTTTACCAAATGTAGGGGGCTGTAAACCTCTAGCAATATCTTTAACATCAAACCATTGTACTGCGTTTAAAATTGTTTTTATTTGACCGTTAGAAATAGAAAGATTTCCTTGTATTTGGGGATTTTTATCTAGGGTAATGCGGGTATCTCTGAGTAAATATTTACCGCCATCTTGTTGTAATTCGACATTGCCTAAGTTAGCTACACCATTAACAACATTAAATGCTGCTTCTAAGTTACCTGGATTAAATCTACCAATACGAAAATTGGCAATAGAAACTTTGCCGTCTGTATTGAGTTTGGCTAAGTCAAAATTATTTAAGTTTCTGGGTAGTTGTAAGTTTCCAGATATATTTCCTGTGACTATACCAGGTCCGATCGGGAATGGTAAATTTAAGTTAATTGTTGCTAAAGGAAAACTTTGTAAGTTTACTAATAATTTTTCTCCTCTACTTATACCTTTAACCGTTGCTTCTCCTTGGCGGATATTAAAGGAAACTGGCTGGAAATAGGCATCTAAATTAAGGGCTATTTTTTCCTGTTTGCCGTTGAGATAAAAATCTACACCCTCTTGGGGAGTAAATTTGATTCCTCCTTGTAAAATTGGTTCAAAAGCTATTTGATTTATTCCAAATTTATAAAGTGCTATATTTCCTTGTAATTTGGGACTGGTAACGGTTCCTGCAATATTGCCTTTAAAATCTATTTCTCCCTGGATAGCGGGGGCAGAATATTGAGGTACTAGGGAAGATATGATAGATTGAATAGGTAAGGATTGTAAGTTAAATTTATTGGCTTGTAAATTCAGGTCAAATTCTCCTATTTGTGGAGTAAAACCATTATTAAAGTTTGCTGTAATAAAGCCATTAGCGCTAAGTTTAGGGGCTAAAATTCCTTGGGATACAATACTAAGGTTATTAACTGAAGTATCGCTTAATTCTAGTTTTTTACCGTTCCAATTAAATTTAGCTGCTACTGCTTGAGTATTAATATTACCGAAACGTAAGTTATTTATATTTGTTGTGCCTGCTATGGCGAAATTATTTAAGTTTATATCGAATTTTCCGGTTAAATTACCTGCTAATATACCAGAACCGATAATATTTTTTAGATTATTGGGTAAGTTATTGAGGGGGGGAGTAATATTTAAGGTATTTAAGGCTAGGTTTTGTAAGTTGGTTATTAATATATTATTTTGGACAGTACCAGAGGCGATCGCTTCTCCCCTTTGGATATTAAAACTATTTAAGGCTGCAATACCAAAACCTTTAGTAAAATCTAAATTAAAGGCGATTTTATCTTGTTTACCAGCTAAATTAAAATCTAGTTTTTCCAAAGTAGAAGTAAAGCCACCTTTTAATACTGGTTCAACTGCTATATTATTAATAGCAAAATCATATAATCCTACATTACCATTAATTCTAGGTGTAGCCAAATTTCCCGCAATACGTCCATCAAAGTCTACTCTACCTGCGATATTTGGTGTCGTGGGTAAACTAACTGGTAAAGCTTGTAAGTTTATGCTTTTTAAATTAAAATTACTGGCTTTTACATTTAAATCAAATTCGTTAATTTTAGGTAAACCTTGGGGAAAAGCGGCGATAATATATCCCTGGGCATTTAATCCTGGGGCTGTGGCATTTTCGATGTTTAATTTTTCGCCATTCCAAGCAAATTTAGCGGTAAGCTGAGAACCTGCTAAATAGTCAAAAATTCCAGGTAATGCAGTTTTATTAGGTATAAAATTAATATTGCCAGATGTGCGAATATTTTCAGGTTTTAGGGATAATAGGGATGTTTGTATTTGTAATTGACTGTTTAGAGTTCCTGGTAATAGGGGTAATATTTCTCCGGTTTGAATTTGTGCTGTATTAATTTGAGCAATAATATTATTATCTTTTAAGTTTAATTCCCGAATATTAACATTTCCCCCAGCAATATTTAAGCCTATTTCTCCCGTTGCTTGTAAGTTACTAATATTATAGGATTTATCTAAATTAGCAGCTATATTTAAATTTACGCCGTTTAATTTGCTTTGGCGAAGGGTGTTAATTGCGGGCTTGGGTACTGCATCTGGTAATTTCAGAATTAATTCTGGGGTGATAAATTGGTTAAGTGGTAGTGGTGATATAGCTACCTTTGCTTGTAGATTATTATTGGTAAAGTTTAATTGGTTAATATTAACATTGCCCCCGGCAATATTTAGGTTAACTTGTCCTTTAGCTTGAATATTAGCTGGTTCTAAAGATTTGGTATTGCCGCGTAATTCTAGGTAACTATTTATTATTTGGGTTTGTTGTAATAGGGAAATAGTAGGAATATATTGGTTATTGGCTAAATTAGGAAGAATGGTTTTTAAATCAATTGATTTTAGGGGTAAATTATTACTATTAATAAAGGCTTGCCAGTTACCATTATTGAGAAGTCCTCTAGCATTGACATTACCGCCAGCTAAACTTAATTTACCTTGCATTTCGGCTTGTATTGTGTCAAGGTTAATGGCTCCAGTATTACCAAATATGCTAATATTACCGTTAACTTCTCCTTGATTTAGGGGTAAGGGAATACCAGGGGGAGTTTTCAGGCGATCGAGGGCTATTTTTTCGCCATTTAATAATATTTGAAATCGTTTGTTATCTAAAAATCCTTGGGCAGTAACGTTACCAGTACCTACATTTATTTTAGCATCGCGCAAAAAGGCAATATTTTGATTAATAACTAAACTACCATTTGTGGCATAACTAGCTTCTGCTGCTTGAAAATTAACGATCGCCTTTAAATTGGTTGGCGGGCCGAAAATTTGGGTTGTTGCTTGAATTTTTCCGATCGCAATTGGGGCAGTAGGAATGTTATAAACTTTGGCGATCGCATCACCTGGAATATCCTTAGCTAAAAAGTCTGCAACTAATCCTAATGGTTCACTAATTTTTAGTTTACCATTACCAGAAATATCTCCACCTGCGGCGGGATTAACTTTAATATTTTTGGCAGTTAATATATTTTCTTTAATTTCAAAATCGGCACTTAACCGGGTAATATCTATTTTATCAACCTGGGCTATTTTATTATTTAATAAAGAACCAGAAACTACTGGGCTATTAAAATCACCTGTTACTTTTAAATCTATTTTAAATTCTCCCTTAGTTGCAATGGGTAAAGTTATCTCAAAAGTATCTAATAAATCAATCACATTAACTGCTTTTACTTTTGCCGCCAAATTAAAACCTTTATTTAAATCAATAGTACCGGTAGCATCGCCAAAGGTTTTACCATAAAAGGCGCTGGTATCTTCTACAGTAACATTTTGCCCTTTTAATCTTAATAGTCCATTAGCTTTAGTAAATTTTTGTGGTAAGGGTTGAATTGCGGCTGTAACGTCGCGAAAAGTAGCCGTACCTATTAAGTTAGGTAATTTATCTGTAGCCTTCAATGCAGCAGTAAAGTTAGCATCAATTCGACCGGCTTGTAAATCAATAGGTAAGGGAATTAATCTATCTACATCGGCGGCTAATAAATTTTGTGCTTGTATTAGTAAGTTAACTTGACTTGGTGGCCAAGCTGGTTGATTTTTTTCTCGTAAATATTCGCCTTTAATTTTAAAGTTACCACCTGTAATTGCTGTACCTTTAACATCAAATTGTATATGGTGGCTTTCATCTTTAAGATAGGCATTACCGCTAACTTGATTAAATATAATGGGAAAAGGAGGAGTTACTGATTTTTTGTTTGTTTCTGTTGGTTGATTAGATGTTATATTTGGGTTGTTTTGCGGTACTAAAGTAACATCAGCGTTCTGAAATTCGATATAATTTACTTCAGCTTTAATAGGGCCTGCTTGTTGTTGTCCAGGTGTTTCGATTTTAATCCAGTTGCCATTTTTTGCTTGTTCGGCATAAAGTTTAGGTTGGATGAAGGTAAGATCCAGGTTAAGCGATCGATTAATTATTACTTCTAAAGGATTAAAACCTACCTCCACAGCTTGGGCAGAGGCGTTAGTTTTATCTGTATCTGTAGCTGGTAAAGCTGAAGGTCCAAATCGCATTCCGGTAAGGGAAATACGCTGGATTTTTCCTAATTTAATGGGGCGTTTTAGACTGTCGGTAAGTTCTTTTTCTATTAAAGGCGCTAATTTTTCATTAACAAAAATTGATAGCCACCAAGCGCCCCCACCTATTCCTAATAGTGATATAAAACCTGTTACAATACTGGTGCGAGTTAAAACTATCAGCCAAAAACGCCGATTTATATTAGGGTTATTGCCACTACCTCGATCGGGGGAATTGGTCATTTTTTCCTCACACAGATAACTTGATTTTTTATTTTAGGAGATGTTTATTATATTTGCAAGGGTTTTTAAACTCTAACATCAATAATTTTGATCTATTTGATTTTTCAATGTAAATGATTTACGACGTAACGAACTCCGGTGTAACACTCGTAACAATTCTGGTATTGTTGTTACTCCTGTCATTACTTTATCAATGGCTGCCACCCGAAAAGAAGCAAAACCTATTTGATTTAAATAACGATGTAATTGCATCATAGTACCTTCATAAATAAGTTCCTGTACCATTTCATCTATATCTAAAATTTCTACTATTGCCTCTCTACCTAAATAACCTGTGTTGAAACAATTATGACAACCTTTTCCCATACGCCATGCATCAGTATTTGCTTCTTCCTTGGTTAAACCTAATATTTGCAAATCTTTATCGGTTGGGGTGTAACTTTCGGCACAATGGGGGCAAACTTTCCGGACTAAACGTTGAGCAACTATTCCTAGCAAAGCATCACTAATTAAACCTGGATCCGGTCCGATATCTTTGAGGCGAGGAATAGCGCCAACGGCATCGTTAGTGTGGAGAGTTGTAAATACTAAGTGACCGGTTAATGCTGCCCTAACTGCGGTTTCGGCGGTTTCTTGATCGCGAATTTCTCCCACCATCACAATATCTGGATCTTGTCGTAAAATTGACCTTAAACCAGTAGCAAAAGTCATGCCTGCCCTTTCATTTACTTGTGTTTGAGTAATTCCAGGTAATACATATTCTACGGGGTCTTCTACAGTTACTACATTAACTTTTTCCGTTGCTACTAATTGTAAACTAGTATATAAAGTGCTAGTTTTTCCTGACCCCGTAGGACCGGTTAAAATTATCATACCTTGGGGTTGAGTTATCCAACTTTTATATAATTCTAATGTTTGGGGAGAAAACCCTAAACCTTCTAAATTACAAAAGGGGTTTTGTTGTGGTAAAAGACGTATTACGGCTTTTTCCCCACCGACACAGGGTAGAGTACTTACCCGCATATCTAAGGAGGCTTGATTATCTTCATCAATGGCATAATTATCGCCTATTCTACCATCTTGAGGGCGACGACTTTCGGCGATATCTATTTTTGACATAACTTTGAGGGCAACTACTACCCGCCGACTAATATCTAATGGTAAGGTAGTAATATTTTGCAATACTCCATCAATGCGATAGCGCACTCTTAAACCATCAGGAAGTGGTTCGAGGTGGATATCGCTGGCGCGGTTACGTAATGCACCGGAAATTAGGGTTTTAATTCTGCCAATTTGATCTACTGCTTTGGCTAAATATAATTCGGTAGTTTCGCTGATATCTTCTTTAGTGGCTTCACCGGTAATTGGATCTAGTAAGGGTGCGGAACTAATTTGATTAGGATCGAGTTTTTCGCTGTGATACCAAGCGCGATAACTTTTATCGGCGATCGAGATAATTTTTATTTCTGTAAAGGTGCGATCGCGTATTTGTTGTATTGCATCTGCTGATAATTGAATTGGGCAGCCTAAATAATAACAATTTTGCCAGAGTAATAAGGGAATTATGGGAGGTAATATGGTGCGATCGGGAAATTCCCGTAAAAATCTATAGCTAACTTCTTTGTCTAAAAGTTTCAGATTAACTATTCCTTTATTATCTACTAATAAATTTAATGCTTGTTCACAGCTAATTTCACGATTTCTTAATTTAGCCCAAGCTGAAATAGATACAGTAGTTTGCATAATTTTTTATTACCATTTTTATAAGTGTTATCCCCTATCTAAATAATTTTGAAAAATCTTTTTAACCTATTTCATCTGGAGTTATAAAATAGTCTGATATTATTCTAAATAATTTAGATTGGTTATATTATAACAATTTTTGATTAATCCAGAATAATTTAATATATATTTCATTAATTCTGCATTCCAAGCGGTGTATCATAATTACAAAAATTATTTCTATTATTGGGGGTGCATCTTAATTTTGAAAAAAACAATATTTTCCTAGAAATAAATATCTATAAATTTTAACAGATGCACCCAAATTTTGACTATTAACTCCTGTTTTATAACTTTGTTTCCTAACTTTGGTACAGAAGATGTCTAATTAATTTCTTCCCATATTATTTGGGCTAATTTTTGGGCAGCGCCAGGTTTACCTCGCACTGATTTAAGTTTTTCTTGCATATCTGCTAATTTTTCTGGATGATTTAAATAATCTAATACCATTTCTCCTACTGTTTCTGGTTGTAATTTTCCCACTAATTCTGGTACTATTTCAGCTTTTGCCCAAATATTCGGCCACGCAAATAAACGCCCTTGACGTAATACTAGGAAATTGATTAATTTGGCAAAAAGGGAACCTATTCCGGGTAAATTTGCTAACAAACCGGGTAAGCCATCCCAAGCCCGCATAGCATCTAATTGTTGGGTAGGTAATAAAACAATCATGGGGATACTTAGGGCACCTAATTCTGCTGTATTAGCGCCAACAGTAGTTATACAAATACGACATTGAGATAATATATCGTAGGCGGGAGTTTTGGTGTGAATTTCTACTTGTAAACCGTTGTAGGTTTCTAAATAGGGTGTGTTGGATTGATTATATTTTATATTGCCGCCGGTTCCGTTAAATAATTTACTGATAGGATTTTGTTGAGAGTCAGCAAAACGCGCGAGGGTTGCTAAGTCTAAAGTAGCAGCGAGGGGAATAATAAATTTAATGGGCGATCGCTGCTGGTGGATATATTCAGCGATCGCTAAACATAAAGGCACACCCTGGGCTAATTTAGCAGGTTTGGAACCTACCAATAAAGCAATTATTTCAGTTTCGGAATTAACTAATTCTCCAGATTTTATATAGTTATTTTTATTCCCCACTTCTGCCATTAAATCACCAACTACAGTAAATTTATGGGCATATTTTTCAGGAGAATTATTAATAATTTCTGCTTTCATCACCCCAAAGCGATCGATCCAAGAATGCCATCTAGCATCCCATTCTGCATAAACTATGGTCCGATAACCTAAACGCTTACCAATTGCCACTGTAAAAAACTGATCACCCCCCAGAAAAATCACTGCGCCTTTTTCTCGCCAGTCCCATTTTTCCTGCGTTTTACCCCACAGTAAAAAATTCCAAAAATATTCCGGGGCTTGCACTCTGTCTATTTCTGGATAACTGCGGGCAATTTCCGTTTCTTTACCGGTAGCATGGGGACAAGGTGAAAGTATCAGGGAAATTCGCACCTGAGATGAATCATTGCCCAATTTGTCCCGAAAATTTTCCCGTAAAGCACGGGCTACGGGTAAGACCCAGGTAGCTAATTCACCAGGGCCATTAGATAAAATTAAAATATCAATTGCTTGCACCATAGTATTATTTTAAATTTAGTATTGGTGATTTGAAATAGCACTTAGTGGGAAAATATAAACCTGAGAAACTCGCTAGAACACAAAAATCATAGCAAGGAGTGGAGCTTATGACAGATTTAATTAATGCCGCTAAAATCGGTGATGTTTCTAAAGTACAAGATTTAATCAACAGCGGAGTAGATGTCAATCAAAAAGATACTGATGAATTAAATGCTTTAACTGCGGCTGCTGAAGCTGGTTATCTCGATATTGTAAAAATATTATTGGAAAAGGGTGCAGATGTAAATGCCACAGATAATGATAGCTGGACAGCATTAATGGGGGCGGCAGCAGCCGGACATTTAGAGATAGTGGAATTTCTGCTGGATAAAGATGCTGATATTAATGCTAAAAGTAATTTTGGTGTATCTGCCTTGATGAGTGCTGCTGGTGGAGGACATACAAAAGTTGTGCAATTATTGTTAGATAGGGGAGCAGATCTTAAGGCAAAGGATAATAATAATTGGACGGCTTTAATTTGGGCATCTCAAGAAGGGCATAAAGAAGTTATGGAAGTGATAAAATTAGCCCGTTCTAAATCATAAATTGCCGATAAAATGGCGATAAAATTAAGAGTAATTTTATCCTGTATTTTTCTATTCTTTTGGGAGCGGGTTGTCAGGGAAATTTTATATATCCTTAATAAATTGCATAAACCCGCCCCTACAAAAAATTTACACTTAAACTATAAATGCATTGATAAATGCCGACGCACAGAAAAACTAATTAACCAAAATGGTACACTAGAACCTTTAATTACTCGCCACCGTAGAAATTTTCCGGTTAGTAACCGAGCTATTCCTTTTAGTCTTCCATAAAGTCTTACAGATAAATAAGTAAGATATTTCCCAAATTTTCCAGAGGCGTATAAAGGGCAAAAAGCTAATTTTCCATAGAGAACATCCGCTCGATGGGTTTTACTAAGTCCTTGGCGATGATGTTCAGGGTTTGGCAGTCCTCCATGTTCACCATAATTACGAAAAGGTAAGTAATTTTTTAGTTTTTTTGCTCTTAAAAATTTATCAATATCAGAATCCCAAGTACAATAGTTATTAGGAGAGACATTATTTTTTATTTGTGCGGTCATTTCTAGTA
>CAWUOF010000079.1:0-11289 GCA_963923765.1 uncultured bacterium
AATACAAAAGAAACATGAGTTTGAATTAATTGAATTGGTTCTGTTACTGGATGGGTATAAAACCCAGGTTGTAACATTTGCTGAATTAAAGAAGGTAGAGAAGAATCACTCATTATAATACCTGTAATAATACCTGCAATAATATTTGCAATAATAATTAACACAGAGATATTTTAAATATAAATTTTCTGTATCTTTGTGTATTTTTTGGCGTAAATATTTGCTATTGGGGTAGCTTTACGTTAACCTAATCTTCGCATTTTCTCAAAAATCACAGATACTAATTTTCAAATAAAATATACTTTCAAATAAAATATACTTTCAAATAAAATGTACTGTGAAATATAAGTAAAACCCCGGGTTTCTTGACAAGAAAAATAGTTATTTTTTCACCATATATCTAGGCAGAAACCCGGTTTTTATTTTAAAATTTCCGCTTAATTAGCGTTATTTTCGCTATCGCCTTGAGGAACAACCACAGTAGCAACTACTCGACCAGGTTCATCGATCGCAGTGACACCGGCAGGTAACACTAACTCATGGATATGTAATGCTTCTCCCCGATGCAAATTAGAGACATCAACTTCAATAAATTCCGGGATACTATCAGGAGCAGTTTTTACTTTCAGTATCGTAATTACTGGGTCTAAAATACCGCCTTCTAACCTGACACCAACAGCATCACCGACAAAATGTAGAGGTACTTCTACTTCTAGGCTGGCTTGAGCGGATACCGCAAAAAAGCTGAGGTGATACAAATTGCCTTTAGCGGGGTGACTTTGCACTTCCCGCAGCAGAGTTTTACCACTCCAAGACAGATCGGGAATATTTAGCTGAATAAGGGTGTTATTGATAGAAACATCCCTGAGTAACATTTCGGCTGTTTTGGCATTGACGGTCAAAGACCAGGATTCTGCCCCTTTATGGCCATAAACTACGGCAGGTATTAATCCCTGACGACGTAAAGCATTAGGTTGGCTACCTTCGGGGCGTTTTTGAGCTTCTAGTGTGAGTTCCATATTTGCAAATTTCCTTTATAGCAGACACATTGTATCAGAATCGTGGGGCATTATTAAAAAAAACTAGATAATCTAAGGGGAGATATAATTTTTTGTTGGTATTTTGTTTTAATAATTTTTGGCAATTCTGATGATTTTCTGTTGGTATTTTTTGGTGGTTAATATTTGGTTACCGCAGTAGTTTTGGACTAATAGCTGATAACCGAAAAAAATTTTTTGTTGATTTATCCTAAAAAAAATTAAGGAAAGTAGGTTTTTTCTAAGCAAGGAAAATGGTGGGCATTGCCCACCTTGTGGATAAATATCTGCAATTTAGGTTAACCTCGATCGGGAGTATTAGTACCGTTAGCGTAGAGTAATCCTCGTTTTGGCCCGTGAATGGGATCTTCTACGATAATTGTTTGGTCGCGATCGGCTCCCAAGGAAACAATAGCAATAGGTACGTTAACTAATTTTCCTAAGAATTTCAAGTAGTCTAATGCTTGTTTTGGTAAGTCTTCTAAAGCGCGGCAATTAGCGGTAGATGTTTTCCAGCCAGGTAAAGTTTCATAGATTGGTTTGCAACGAGCAAACACACGGGAACTGCTGGGGAAATCTTCGCAGCGTTGCCCATCTATTTCGTAGGCGACACAGACTTTGATTTCGTCTAATTCGTCTAAAACGTCTAATTTAGTAATTGCTAAACAATCCATACCGTTAATGCGAACGGCGTAGCGACCGATAACGCCATCAAACCAACCACAACGGCGTTTACGTCCAGTGGTAGTCCCAAATTCTGCACCGCGATCGCACAATACTTCTCCAATATCGCCGATTAATTCTGTAGGGAAAGGTCCTTCTCCCACACGAGTTGTATAGGCTTTTGCTACACCAATTACCCGGTCAATCATAGTTGGCCCAACGCCTGCACCTACGCAAGCTCCGCCCGCCACTGGATTAGAAGAGGTAACGTAAGGATAAGTACCGTGATCTAGGTCTAGCAGTGTACCTTGGGCACCTTCAAATAGAATATTGCGCCGTTTTTGAATGGCATCGTAAATTACTAAAGAACTATCTACTACATGGGGACGCAGACGCTCTGCATACTCCATATATTCTTCTATTACTTTTTCTGGATCTAAGGGTTCTAAGTCATACAGCTTTTCTAAAATGACATTTTTGTAGTTAATTGTCCACTGTAGCTGTTTTTGCAGCCCTTCCGATTCCATTAGATCTAAAACTCTAATGCCAATTCGTTCCGATTTATCGGCGTAGGTTGGGCCGATACCGCGTTTGGTTGTTCCGATTTTATGTTCTTCCCGTTTATCCTCCGATGCTTGATCTATTAACCGATGGTAAGGCATGGTGATGTGGGCCGTCTGGGAGAGCATCAGGTTTTTTGTCGAGATGTTTAAAGATTCAAGCTGATCTAGTTCTGAGATTAAAACCTTCGGATCTATGACGGTGCCACAACCTATAATGCATTGAGTATTGGGATATAAGATACCAGAGGGGATTAGGTGCAGCTTAAATATTTGGTCGTTTACGACAACCGTATGGCCGGCGTTCACCCCTCCTTGGTAACGTACAACAACATCTGCCGATTTACTGAGTAAATCCGTGATTTTGCCTTTTCCTTCATCGCCCCACTGGGCGCCTATTACAACTACGTTAGCCAAGGGTTTTTTACACTTAATGTTGACACAATCTTTTATTATCGTCAGCTAGTGGCATTTTCGTCAAATTAAGTTTTGTTACAATTTTTGCTATTTTCTAAGGAGTAGAGGCTGTAGTTTAATTAATTTTTATTGATCATAAATTAGACATTTCTAAAAATTAGAAAAAAAATTAGAAAAGAGTGTTTAGGATGATAATAGAATGGCGATCGCTAATCTAATAGATCGCCCAACTAATGAATTATGAACTATTTCTGATGAGGTTTTCCCCCATTGTAAAAGATTTTCGCGAAATATTTCTTCTTTTTTAGCACGTTGCACTATAACAGTAACTATTAATTTTTTTTGGATTTCTTCTGTATTAATACCTTGGCCTTCTAAATAATCTAATAATCTTTGTACGCTATTAACAAATTCTTCTGGTTCTTTAAACATTAAAATAGTTTTT
Source organism: uncultured bacterium (assembly GCA_963923765.1). Lineage (GTDB taxonomy): Bacteria > Cyanobacteriota > Cyanobacteriia > Cyanobacteriales > CAWUOF01 > CAWUOF01. The sequence goes on from CAWUOF010000079.1 coordinate 3,123, forward strand.
ATTTGACGGGCTGTTTCTTGATATAGTTGCTGACGGCTATTTGGGGAATTTTTTTGTTCAGAGTTGGAATTTTCACAGGTATTTTTTGGGGTGATGGAACGAGGTAGGCCAATTTTTAATATGCTATAAATTTCTAAGCGTTTTGCTAATACTCGTCCCAGAATTTTTGGATATATTTGTAAGATTTTATCAGCAATTATTTTAGAATTTACTAAATGATTAGCAGCTAATGTTAATAAAAATTTATTATCATTGGTTTCAAATGTTTTAATGGTGAGTGTGAGTTCACGGTTTTCTATTTCGACGCGAGAAATCGTGAAAATTAAAGCTTCCCAGTTGGGAGATTCGGTAAAATAAACTTCTATATTTGTGCTATTTTCTTGATATTGTTTGCCTAATTCTCCGGGTTGAAAATCTCGATCGCTTGGGTAGCGATTGGTAGGTTGTTTAGTAGTATAATTAAATTGACTAAAAACATATTGACATTCAACTTTAGTTAAATTTACTTCTTCTATATGCCAATTATGAATACAAGTACCTGTGAGTTGCGCTCCATCTAAATTAGTACGAATTAAATGGGCATCTAATAAATAAGCATCTCTTAAATCGGCTTCGCTTAAGGTAGCATCTTTGAGATAAGCACCACTTAAATCAGCGCGGCGTAAATCTGCTCCCCGCAGGTTGGCTTCAGTAAGATTAGCTAATAATAAATATACTTCTTGTAGGTTTGCTCGTAATAAATGAGCTTTTTTAAAGCTGGCTTTGAGTAAGTAAGCGCCGGTAAGATTTGCGCGACTTAAATCAGCACTATTAAAAATAGCTTCACTGAGATCTGCTCCTAAAAGGATAACTCGATGCATATCGGCTTGGGTGAGATTAGCCGATCGCAAACAAGCCCCACTTAAATTTGCTTCTATGAGATTAATTCCCACTAAATTAGCATCTCGTAAATTAGCTTCTTCTAAATGGGCTTCTCGTAGGTTAGCATTACTTAAGTTAGCATTCATTAAGCTGGCACGCCGTAAGTTTGCTTCCATTAATTCTGCTGATATTAATTTGCTGTTGTTAAGTTTGGCTTTTTCTAAGTTTACTTGGTCAAGTTTTGCCCCTTGTAAATCAGCGTTACTGAGATCTGCTTCTTGCAATATTGCCCAGTTTAAATCAGCTTCTTGTAGGTTAGCTAAACGGAAGTCGGCTTTAGTTATATTTGCTCCGCTTAAAATGGCTTGTTGTAGTTTTGCCTTGGTAAAAACAGCATTTCGTAAGTCAGCACGTCGTAAACAAGCCCCTGTAAGCTGACTTTGATTGAGAAATGTCCAATTTAGATTAGCTCCCGTGAGGTTAGCCCCCGTGAGGTCAATGTCCCGTAAGTTTACCCCGCTCAGACTGGCACCACTGAGATCTACATGGGCAAAGTTACGCTCTCCTTGTTGATAGCGATCGAGAAGCTCTTGAGTTTGCATTAGGGCGATCGAAAATAGGAACAGAAAAAAACTACCTAAACTAACTATTTTTTTTTAGTTTCAATGCTACGTTATCAAAAATTATTGTTAGCCGTAGTATGGGTATTACCTACTATTTTTACTGTAAATTTTTCTACGGCAATATTTCGCCCTTAGCAAATTAATATTCTCCTGTTAAAGTTTACCACTAAAATTAAACAACTATATAAAAAAAATTTTACGGCAACCATTTCGGACGAAAACCTGCTAATTCAGGAGGTAATTGCTCTGGTTGTAATTTAGTTGTATCTTCGGGCGTGGGTATAGTTAGGGGAAGCAGCCACAGGCTACTACTGGTAATTATTCTACCGTCGCTGGTACGTGGTGCTTCTAGTGGGGTGGTGGGTAAGGGCGGTTGGGTGATTAGTTGATCAAATAAGATGGCTAAACCATCGGGGGATAGGCTAATTTGAATATCTCTTTGATTTGGTAATACTACAAGTGGTGTTAGTTTACCGCTTTTTAAGTCTATAACGGCTAAAAATGGTTGTTCTTGATAGTTTTTTCCTTTTATTAGTTGGGTAAGTAGGCAGTAAAGGTTTTGATTGAGGGGGTCAAATTGTGCGGAAATTATTGATCCTGTGGTTTTTAGTATCTCTTTTTCTACGCCTTGGTTATTTACTAAAAATAGCGATCGCGTGTAGTCGGTGTTAAATTTTACCATTGCGGCTGTGGAATTATCTTTAGTAAAGGCGATCACTCTGCCAAATTTAGCTAGATAATCTAAAGGTTCTGCTTCTGGTGTTAGAGGTAAAATTGCTATTCCTTGCCCTTGGGCAATAGCGATGGAATTGCTATCAGGAGTAATTAAAAATTCTCCTCCTGGTTGGTTTTTTAATGGTTGTGGTTTTCCTCCTGCTGTTATTTGCCATAGTCCAAAATCTCCCCCTGGATTACGTTTATTTACTCTTTGTACTATAATTATTTTACCATTTGCTGATAAATCAAATTGTAAATTTTGATATTCTTTGCTATCTAAAATTTTATTGATTTTTCCTGCTGGTTGTTTTTTGGGAGTTTCTGTTTCTGGATTTTGCAAATCTATGGGAGAGTCGGGATTAATTCCTGTGGTGACAGTATATAATTCTTGGTCAAGAAAATTCGTATTTCTATCTGATCTATCTATTGCTGAAAATAATATGCGATCGCCTTCTGGATATATTTTAAAATCCATTACCATTAAGTCTTTTGGTGTTAATACTACAGGTATTGGTTTTTGTTCAGACAGATTAACTAATATTAATCTGCCTTTTTCTTCTCCTTGTATTCCTAGATAAACAAAGGCTTGATCGCGACTGCGAAATTTACTTTTAAATGGTTGAATAGTTACCGGTTCTTTTTCTTCGCTACTAAACCTATCTTTTGCTCCTTCTAATTTTATTTGATAGGACATTCCATAGGGAGCGGGGGAAAGTAATCTATAGGACATTCTGCGCCCAGACCAACTAAATTTACCTGGTAAAATTGGCTCAATTTTCAGATTTTCTTCTACACTGGCACGATTCATTGGTCGGCTAAAGGTTAAAATAAAAGATATATCATCTGCTCCTATTTGTTTATCTTGCCAGGTAAAATCTCGCACTCTTGGGGCTGTATGACTACCATTCCATAATAGCATTATTATTAATACGCTCACGACCGCCAATACTGTAATCGTCAGGCGATCGAGAGGTTGTGATAAAGTTTCTTTAATTGTTTGTTGGATTATTTTTTTGATTGTGTTTATTTTATCGTTTATCATTGGCAATTTAGATATTTTTAAATTTGTTTTAAATATCAATAAGGGTTTACACCCTGACATTTAAGAAAAATTGTTTTTTGTTTTGATGGTTTTGTGATTATTATAAGGATATCACCAAAACTACCCTAAAAAATAATATTAGCACTTGTTGGTAAATTAGCCAATATTTTGTTTAACCTGCACCTACAGAAATCACCTAATATTCGTAGGGATTTTCTGGTTGTTCAATTGGTTTAAAATTAGTAGCTAAAATTACAAGCTGACGTTTATTTTGTAAGTTTTCTGTTATCATATTTCCTTCAATTTCTAACCAAGTATCGGGCTTAAAATTATTGCGACTTTGTGGGAGTTTCACTGTTAAGCCTACGGGATAAGCATCCGCAGCACAACAGGTAATTACAAAGCGTGAAATTAACATATATTCATCGGAAAGTGTGGGGGTATGAATTACAAAACCTTGTACTTTTACTTTTTGACCTGTATATCGATCGGGGTCTGGGTAAGCATGAAGAGTTCTTACCCATTCTAAAAGACTACGTTGCTCTGGGGGTTTGGCACTTCTAAAGCTTTGGGGTTGCGATCGAGTCATGCCAATTACATCACTAACTCCTAATTGTAGGGCTGTTTGGCTAGTAAAAACTTGTGGTTTAATTATTATTCCTATTATTGCTATTATTAATAATAATGTACTACTCCAACCTGGGGGAAATAGGGTAAAATGCATTACTTGTGGGGTAAGTTGATAAAGCTGATGTTTTTGATATATTTTATATATTTCTAATCCTTTACTAATACCGATACATAAAAAAGAAAAACCTGCCAAAATTACCAACCATTGATAATCTGGATGAATCAGTAAATTAAGTTTACCCGTTAACCAGTATTTTAGCATTAATATGCCCCAAGCGCTGATAGCCAATACATCTAGTAATGGCATCCAAGGAATTTTTTTGAAATTAATTTTTTGTTGCATATTTTTAGTAGATATTCTTAGAGGTTGAAATTACTTTAAAAAAGTATTGTTTATTGTATTATTTTATGTCTTTCCAGACAATATTCTCTAATTGAGATAAAAATTTGCTATTAAAGTTAACAGAAAAGTTAACTGAGCCGCTAAAGTAAACATATAAATTATTGGTCTGGGTTTAAAAATTGATAACATTAAACCAATACCTTTAATGTCTACCATTGGTCCAAAAACGAGAAAAGCCACTAAAGAGCTACCTGTAAAAGCAGAAGAAAAGGAAAGGGCAAAAAATGAATCAACAGTAGAACAAATTGATACTATACAAGCTAAAATCATCATAGCTAAAATAGAAGTAACGGAGCCGGCACCAAGGCTCAGAATTATTTCTCTTGGTACTAAAACTTGAATGGCGGCAGCAATGGCGCTACCAAGGATTAAGACGGCTCCTAATTCTCGCAATTCTTGTATAGTATTATCCAGAAAAAGGCGTAATTTTTGGGGATTTATTAGAGTTGGAGAATATGGGTTATTAAAACTGTAATTTATTTGTCCAGTAGGTGTATCTAGGCGTTGTAATTCGCCTGGACGACCCATTAAATAAGTACCAGACTGTAAAAGTATAGAGGTTTCTTCTACTGGTAGAGATAAATTTGCTGTTTTAGACTGAGATGGGGGTATTAAGTTGGCTAATGCGGGCTGAAGTAAGGGGCGTATATCGGTTTGGACACTAAACACCCAGCCGACGATCGTGGCAATAATAAGGGAAAAAACTACCCGTAGTAACACTATTTCTGGTTGATCACGAAATGCTGTCCAGGTAGACCAAATGACGATGGGGTTAATAGTTGGTGCAGCTAATAAAAAGCCTATGGTAACAGGAGCAGGTACTCCTTGCATAATTAAGCGTCTGGCTACTGGTACGTTACCACATTCACAAACGGGAAATAAAAATCCGACTAAACTACCTGCTAATGCTCCCAAAAGTGGATTTTTTGGCATTCTTGCTAGTAATTTTTGCTCATCTACAAAAAATAATAGTGCTCCAGAAAATAAGACTCCCAAGAGCAAAAAGGGGAAAGCTTCTACTAATAAGCTTAAAAAGAGGGTAAAGGCGCTGTTAAATTGGTTGCTCAAAGTTGATGGCATCCTGCAACTATTGTAGAATTTCTTATTTTGCCACAAGTCTGTGATTTGTAGCTAGTGGGGTATTATAAATTAAATTTAGATTAAATAATATTACTTTCTAGTTAATTAGAGATTGTGAAATGGAAATGATGGAGACAAATGTTTAAATTTTTCTTTTAATTTATTGTTAATCTTGAATATTGATATTATTTTCAATGTATAACAGTTTATACATTTAAATTACTGCTAAAAAAATATGCTCGGCTATGGGCGGAGAGATGTTTTGATATTACAGTTGCAATACATAACAATTTTCTGGCTGCGATCGAAATAATTTTTGCTTGGTATTTATACTCTATATAATTTAATAGGAGTAATTTATGAAATTATGTTTTGTTAGTGAACTATGCCCACATTCGGTATCTCCTCCGGTTATAGATATTTTTCCCCATAGTAATAATATTGGTTTAGAATTAGAATCAACTTTACTAGAATTGTCCCTGGATAATTTAGAAATTGAATGTAATCAATTAGGGGAAGATCTTGCTCAAGCTTTTGCTAATGATCCTTTGATACCAGGGGTTATTGTTAAAGAAAAGGGTAAATTTTTAGGAATGATTTCACGGCGGCGATTTTTGGAATCTATGAGTCGTCCTTATGGAATACAATTATTTTCCCATCGACCTATTAAGGATTTATATCGCTTTGCCCAGGCAGATATGTTAATTATTCCGGCTCGGACTTCAATTATCTCAGCAGCTAGGCAATCTTTACAACGAAATGCGGAATTATTTTATGAGCCAATTATAGTAGAAATAGAACCAGAAACATATAGATTATTAGATGTACAAAAATTATTAATTGCTAGTGCCCAAATTCACGATTTAGCAAAAATGTTACTAGAAAAAGCCAATCAAGAATTACAGTATATAGCGGCTTCGGATGGTTTAACTAATTTAGCTAATCGACGACGTTTTGATGAGTATTTAGAGCAGGAATGGCGGCGTTTAGCTAGGGAAAAAGGTGTTTTATCTTTAATTTTAATTGATATTGATTATTTTAAAAAATATAACGATACCTACGGACATTTAGCGGGAGATGATTGTTTGTACAAAGTTGCTAATGCTATTCGTGATGCGGTGAAACGTCCAGCGGATTTGGTGGCGAGATATGGGGGAGAAGAATTTGCTATAATTTTACCTAATACTGATATTTGTGGTGCTTTTCATGTTGCCGAAATTGTGCGTCAAAATGTCAAATCATTACAGATTCCTCATAAAAGCTCTGCTGTGAGTCAAATAGTGAGTTTAAGTATAGGTATATCTAGTATTTTTCCTAGCCATGAGTTTATGTCAGAAAAATTAATCAAACAGGCTGATGAGGGATTATATCAAGCGAAGTTAGAGGGACGCGATCGAGTAGTGATGAAAAGTTGTACTTACTGTCATTTATGTTAAAGGGGGAATTTTTTGTTAATCAGAGTGATGGGATTAGTAATTGTGACTTTTACGATATTGTCTTAGCATAATATTCCGAACAATAATATAAACTTATAGATTAGGGTTAATTCATAAATTGCCCCTACACTATTGTATTTTAATTAAAGTACTAAAAATTTATGATTGGTAGTGATCGACTTATGGGACATCTGACCCCAGATAATATATAAAATTTCACAAATAATTAATATTTATTTAATTTGCATATTTAACTAATAATTTTTTTAAATAAAATTATCTAATCAAAAAAATTACTGTTGGCTTTGCGATACTTTGCGTAAACTTTCGCGCTCCTTTGCGTTGAAAAAAATTATAGAAAATTTGCGATAAATTTATAAATTAATATTGCAAGTTAATTGTTAATAGAATAAAAATCTTACCTAAAAAATCATTTGATACACTACAAATTATTATAAAATATAGCTAATTTTTGGTAAATTTATAGCCAATAATACTAAGTTGGTTTTGAAGCAGAATGCAAACAAAAAATATCTGTTTAAGTTTTTGACGATAAAAAGTTGCAAAACCAAAAGAAGGTGTTGATTGTATGTTTGCTATAGATGGTGCTTATCCACAAATATCGGGGTTATCAAACCAGAAAAATATTAGTTTAGAAGCAACAATAAAAGAACTTTTTTAGATGATTTTCAAATAGATTGCTATTGTCCTAGTCGAGAAGTAGCTATAGCTTTTAAAGAAAATCCATTACTGGAGTAATTTTAACAGATAAAGGACAGTTTGCAGGGATGATTTCTCGATATCGTTTTTGGGAATATTTAAGTCGTCCCTACAGGTTAGATTTATTTTTAAAATGTCCAATTAAGTCATTATATAGCTGGGTAAATACAGATGTTTTGATGTTGCCTAGTGCTACTTTAATTGTCATGGCAGCACAAAGGGCGGTAAATCGATCGCAACAGTTGCTAAATGAACCAATTGTAGTGCAAATAGACTCTCATATTTATAAATTATTAGATGTGCATGAATTATTGGTAGCCCAATCACAAATTCATCAATTAGCAACTGTTTTATTAAGTCAAATTTATTATAAATTATAGATGGCTAATATGCATTTAGAATGTGCTAATCAAGAATTAGAGCTTGCTAATGATGAGTTACAGCGTTTAGCGATTTTGGATGAATTAACCCAAATAGCTAATCGCCGTAAGTTTAATGATTGTTTTTATCAAGAGTGGCAACGATGTGCGCGAGAGCAAGTGCCTTTATCTTTAATTTGGTGTTATGTTGATTATTTTAAGATTTTTAATGATACTTATGGGCATCAAAATGGCGATCGATGTTTGCAGGAAGTTGCTAATGTTATCCGTAAATG
>CAWUOF010000080.1:0-11276 GCA_963923765.1 uncultured bacterium
CTTGATTAGATTTCATTTAAGTAATTTTGTTGGTTTATTTTTATATTTCGTAATTTATAATAGTAAATTTTTAACCTGATATTTTTTAAAAAAGATATAACTAATCAGATTATTTTAAATTGCCATATATCCTGGTAAATTTTAGATTTTAATGTTTAAAATACAGTCATTATCCCATCTATAACTGAAATTAAATCTATTAATCATTCAAGATATATAGACGATCGCCTGACTCATGCTAAGAACACGAACTTTTTCTTTTTTTACTTTATGTTCAACAAAATATGAAACCAAATATTAATTTTAAACAAAAATTTAAAATGATTAAGTAATTTAAAGTTACTTCATTTATAAAAAATATTTTGTATAATAGTTGCCCAGAGGATTGCAAACAGTTTATAAATTCTCATGGGGCACATTATGGGAAGAAAAAAGAAAACCATCCAATACACCGTTAAAGATCATCCGGGATTACTACTAGAAGTAGAAAGTCCCCAAGATAGTGAAGCGGCACGTCAAAAAGCATTGGATGAAATAATCAAACGTATTGAAGAAGATGAATTAAGTCAAGACAGTTTTCCCAATGGCTTAGGGATAGATGACTTAATTTTAGTTGACTTACCTAGATTTACTAGTAGTCTAAACCGAGAATTACAACCCGTCGAACTAGCAGCGAAAAAAATAGCTCAATTAGCTCAAGCAAGGCGAGAATTAGAAAAAAATCAAGAAAATTTCCAGCAATATCTACCACTTATTGAGGCTTTATTTAAGCCAGAAAAATTAACTAACGAACAGCAGGAACAAATTCAAAATAAATCTTTTGCCAAATCTTTAGAAGAATTAGCTACTGCTAAAGTTGAATATGATGGCTTGGCCCCCGAAGCTAAGGATGCTTGGGAATTACTTAAACCTGTTGCTGTTGGTTCTCTGCTCACTGAGTCTAAAACCGAGGAAAGAGCAAACACCATCAAACAAAATGGCAAAAAGCAAGAAAATCACGCTACTGTTACTGCCAAATAATCCTGAATTCAATTAATTGCCGCCATTTAATAGTCAGAAATTTATGTTGGCTGCCAGTAATATCCGCAGGAAAATTTTTACTATTAAATTGTTAATAACCTTTGATAACTTGAGGGGCGGCTACAAATAAAAGTAAGTTGGAATCTAGGGGTAAATTATTTAATTGATACACACCTGCCCAAGATGCTAACAGGCGATCGCTTAACTCGATAATTTCTTCAGGAGAGCGCATCCCCCATAGCATCTTGAGCAAAGATTCATTACCAGCAGCTTTGGCCAAATTTAACCGCCATCCTAAAGGTATTCCTGCTATACTATTATACGCTCCTGACAAAGCGCCAATAATACCACAGGTAAGTTGTGGTGCAAAACCTAAACGCGCCCCACAAATCACAGATAAACGCCAATCTTCAGGAGTGCATAAAAAGCAATATAAAGCAATAATGATAGCACCAATATTAGGCAAACTTTGAACCGATCGCAACAGAGAATTTTTGATAATTTCTAACCCAGCACCCTGCTCTAATAATATTTGCAATTCCTGTAATTTCTGAATTAAAATTAAATATTGTTGATTTACTCTTGATTGCGACAATATTTCGCCAAAATAACTAATAATTTCCGTAATCAATGTAGAGTGATCGACTTTTTCTTGTAAAGCTTGAGAAATAACAAAACCCAACATTAAACTAGCTTCTACCATCTCTATTTCAGCAAACTCTTCTAACTTTTCCTGCATTTTTTCTGTATTTTCATGGAAATACATCATTATCGGCAGAGTTGCTAAAAAACTATTAGTATTAGGGTTAATTTTAGAATTAATTTCAGATATATTGCTGTAATTTATATTATTATTTTTCGTTAAATTACCATGAAAAATTAAACTTTCAGCATAAATAACAGCCAGGGGTTTATTAATAATTTTTGATGCTGTTATCTTAGTTTCTTGACTATTCTCTTCTGGATAACTAAAATTTATATCTAAATGTTTATGGTGCAAATGGGAGAGAGATCGACCTTGACAATGCCAGCCAAAAGCTTCTCCCACTGCCGCACCTAATAAAACACCTTGAAACCGACTCAAAAGAGAATAACGCATTATAAAAATCAGGAAAAAGTAAATAAATTAGACTTACGCAAAGACAGCAGATCAGATGGAAACAAACATTATTAATTAGATATTTTTGAAATCATTTTTTATTGGCGAACTTATACTTAAGTCATGGAATAGTGAATTACTTTTATTTTAAAACTCTAAAAATTAGAGCTTTACACCTTAATATTTATCACTATTCACCCACTTTTTCCGATTTTCTAAAGCACTTATCCCTCAATCATTTATCACTTATCCCTATTTTTCATCTCCATGAGATAATGAACTAAAGCGTACAATCCCAAGCGATAACTATCAGCACCAAACCCACTAATTTGCCCAATAGCTATAGGAGCAATAAAAGAATGGTGGCGAAAATCTTCGCGTCGGTAAATGTTACTTAAATGAACTTCTACCGTAGGAATAGCAACAGCCGCGATCGCATCCCGAATAGCCACACTGGTATGAGTGTACGCTCCCGCATTAATCAAAATCCCTTGATGACAATTAAGGGCAGCATGAATAGCATCTATTAAGACACCTTCATGATTAGATTGGAGCATAGAAACCTTAACTTGGAGCTTATCGGCCTCTTGCTCCAAGCCTTTATTAATATCCTCCAAAGTTATTTGGCCATAAATCCCCGGTTCTCTTTTGCCTAAGAGATTAAGATTTGGGCCATTCAATACTAAAATACTCAGCAAGTATTAAAGTCCTAAAAATTTACATTAATTATCGACGGCGATTTGGTTCATTAACTGGAATAGGAATCATTTCCGGTTCTGGCTCAGTATCAGGACCTAACAAAGCTTCTATTAATTTCCGAGCCAATTCTTTAACCTTTTCCAGCAACTTCTCAATGTAATCCATCGAACCGTTAGCTCCTTTTTCCAGCTTATAGCACTGATGAACTAATCAACTAAACAGCAAATTAGACAAGTGCGATTTTCTTAAAAAAACCCAGCCTCGCCCTTGCTGACAGAGTGAGCAAAATACTTAAAGCGAGGTAGGTGAGGGCAGGTAAAAGTCTTACCTATTTTCAGGATAACGAATATTTTCAAATAATCAAGGATTATATAGACAAATCACAACGATCAAGCAATTTGCGCCGTAAATGGTCCAAGGCTTGCTGGGCAGAAGCACGGCGAATCCAATCTCGGCTTTGTTGGGCATTAAATCTATGCTCAAAACTCTCTACCTGGCCATCTGGTCCAGCCAAACCAATATAAACCAGACCCACAGGTTTAGACTCGGTCCCACCTCCCGGCCCAGCAATTCCAGTAATACTCAAACCCCAGCTAGTTAACAAATGCAAACGCACACCAGCCGCCATCTGTTTAGCCACTATATGGGATACAGCGCCATGATTTGCCAAATCATCTGGATTAATTTCTAAAAGGGAGATTTTCACTTGATTATGATAAGCAATAATTCCCCCCAAAAAATAATCTGAACTACCAGCCACACCAGTTAGCATTTGCCCCAAACCGCCACCAGTACAAGATTCTGCCACACCTACAGTTTCTCCAGCCTCCAGTAACAACTTACCCACCACAGAAGCGAGAGTTTCATCATCAGTACCATAGCAATCTGGTCCAGTAATTTGTCGCAGGATTTCTTCTATAGGCGCGATCAATTTAATAGCTTCAATTTCTGATTCAGCCTTAGCAGAAATGCGTAGCTTCACCTCGCCATAATTAGCATAAGGAGCCACAGTAGGGTTAGTTAACTCAAAGAAACTATCTACTTTTTCAGCTAATGCTGATTCCGCAATACCCCAAAATTTTAAAGTACGACTGTGAATAATTTCTTGGCCAAAACCTAAACTAAGGAGATAGGGAATAGCTGTTTCTTGCCACATCCGATGCATTTCTGAGGGAACACCAGGGAAAGTCAGAATAGTTAAATTAGGGCGAGGATGCCAGATAATACCAGGGGCAGTACCAGCAGGATTAGGTAAAATTTCTGCACCTTCCGGAATTAACGCTTGTTTGCGGTTACTAGGGGCCATTTGACGACCTCTAGCCGTGTATTTGTTGATAATATCGGCGATAATTTCTGGTTTTTCTATTAGGGCAACGCCATAGAAATCCGCCAGAGTTTCTGTGGTCAAGTCGTCTGGTGTTGGGCCGAGACCACCGGTAAAAATGAGTATGTTCGATCGAGACTGGGCTATATCTATTACCTGTTTGAGTCGATCGGGGTTATCACCTACTACCGTTTGATAATAATGAGAAATGCCCAGCTTGGCTAATTCCTGCGCCAAAAACTGGGCATTACTATTGAGAATATCACCTAGAAGTAATTCTGTGCCAACACAGATAATTTCAGCAGTCATTGTTAATGGCTAATGGCTAATAATATTAATTCTGGAAGTTCCCCATCGACAAATTATAAAAAATTAAGATTGTCGAGCGTGTTTCCAGACTTTCCAGCTAGTATAGCTTAACAACGAAGTCGCACCACAAGCATAAGCTATCCCGCTGGGGATACCTGCAAAAGCCATAGCCAAACTTCCCACCCATAGAGTTAAACAGTATATAAATAAAACCGTCAACCGATGGGAAAGACCAGCTTGCAGCAAGCGGTGGTGTAGGTGGCTTTTATCACCGATAAATGGTGATTTTCCATGACGCAGACGAGCTAAAATTACCGCCGACATATCTAATATTGGCACTGCCAAGATTAAATAAGGCAATAGTACAGCAGTTACGGCTGTGGTTTTTACTAAACCTATTACCCCGACACCCGCCAGGGTAAAACCCATAAAATAAGCACCCCCATCACCCATGAAAATTTGGGCTGGGTTAAAGTTGTAGCGGAGAAAGCCTAAAGAACCCCCTGCCAAGGCAGAGGCTATCAGGGCAGCCGACGGTCGGTGCATGAATAGGCTAACAATTAGCATCACCACAGCAGCGATGCCAGAAACTCCTGCCGCTAGACCGTCTAATCCATCTATCCAGTTGATAGCATTAGCCATACCTACCAACCAAATTACAGTGATTGGTAAACTTACCCAATCTGGTAAACTTACCAGACCAAAAAAGGGAATACTCAGGAAGTCTATTTGTACTCCAACTTTCCAAGCAAAAGCTGCAACTAAACTTTGAATTATTAAGCGGACAAAGGGAGAGAGTCCAAATAAATCATCGGCCAAGCCAATTAGGAAAAAAGCTATGCCACCGATCGTCACACCCCAAATCTCATATTCTTTATCAGGGGCTAAAGGCTGGCCGGTTTCATTAATAAAACCTCCTAATAGCCAGACTAATATAAGAGCGGTTAAGGTGCCGGCAAAAATAGAAACTCCTCCCAAACGAACCATAGGCTTGTCGTGAACCTTACGTCCACCTGGGAGATCTACGCGCCCACTCCTGTGGCCAATTTTTTTTACTATTGGCGTACTCCATAGGACAACTCCGGCGGAGATGAGAAAGGCAACCAATTGATACATCTGCTGGTATGTCATGTGCAATGATTTAGCAGGGGAGACACAAGCACTTTCAGGCAAAGTCTACCTAGTTTTACTACATTTCATGTCTATCTCAGCATATAAATCTTTCGATGAATTTTGCTTAACCATTTTTATGCTAGGGCTGGCACGGGAATTGTCAGATGAGGATATAGGGGAAAGCGATCGCACAATGCTGCTACTCGATCGCGGCAATTGCCTGCTATGGCTTTATCTTCTGGGTTTAACAGCCGATCGGCGATAATATTGGCTATTTCTATAAATTCTGCCGTCCCCATTCCTCTTGTGGTCATCGCTGGTGAACCTAAACGTACTCCACTAGTTACAAAAGGCGACTCTGGATCGAAGGGAACTGTATTTTTATTGGCGGTAATATTAACGCTGCTTAATAGTTTATCTGCTTGTTTTCCAGTCATGGCAATCGATCGCAGATCAACTAACATCAAATGATTATCTGTACCACCAGAAACTATTTTAAAACCCCGTTGTTGCAACTGACTAGCCATTGCTTTTGCATTTTCTATCACTTGTGCCGAATATGCTTTAAACTCTGGCTTTAATACTTCCCCAAATGCCACTGCTTTCCCTGCTATAACGTGCTCTAATGGTCCTCCTTGGGTGCCAGGGAAAACTGATTTATCTAGTTTTTTCCCTAATTCTGCATCACGGGTCATTATTAAACCGCCTCTTGGTCCCCTTAAGGTTTTATGGGTGGTCGTTGTCACCACATCACAATAAGGAATTGGGTTAGGATGATGTCCTGTAGCTACTAACCCTGCAATATGCGCTATATCTGCTACTAGGTACGCTCCTACTGCATCGGCTATTTCCCGGAATTTTTCAAAGTTAATAATGCGCGGATAGGCAGAATAACCACATATTATTAATTTGGGACGGTGTTTTAGTGCTAGTTCTTTGATTTCGTCATAGTCTAGCTGTTCTGTTTCCCGATTTACGCCATAATGACAAACTTTAAACCATTTACCCGATACATTTACTGGAGATCCATGGGTCAGGTGTCCGCCGTGCGATAAGTCCATACCCATAAAGGTGTCCCCAGGCTCTAGCAGGGTCAGGAAAACAGCAAAATTAGCTTGAGCACCAGAATGGGGTTGAACGTTAGCATGGGCAGCCCCAAATATTTGTTTGGCGCGCTCGATGGCTAATTGCTCGATTTTATCTATATACTCACAACCGCCATAATAGCGTTTACCGGGTAATCCTTCTGCATATTTATTGGTTAATACAGACCCTTGGGCTGCTAATACCGCGCTTGATGTAAAGTTTTCACTAGCTATTAGTTCTAAGTGTGTTCTTTGGCGTTGTAATTCTTGTCCTATTAACTCGGCTACAGATGGATCTGTATGAGCTAAGAAGTCTAAGTTACTCTGAGTCACAGGCTAAACCTCTATTCAAACAATTAAGTGACTTTAACAATTTTTACTCAAGTTGGTTATTTTTTGGGCAACCAGACCAGCAGACTTTATAGCCAACTTTTCTGAAGCTATTGATCTTACCTCTGTTTGTCCTAGTCCGCACCGCAAGACTATTAATTTCTTTAGAAATTTTACCGATCTAGCAAGTTAACTGACGAGTTTTGATGCACAAGCTACTGTTTATTCCCAGACGCTTACATTAAGCTATGTGTTGATTTACCTCTTTTGCCTCAGTAGCTATCTAAAATGTAATTAGGGTAATTCGGCACATACTGGAGGTGTCGCTATGTTAGTTATGCTAATGGAAAATCAAGTAATTACTCCTCAAACTGTTTGTCAATCTTGTTTGTTAGCCGATCACAGTGGCCAACCTCGTTGGCGTAGTGGCCATTTATGCTGCGGCCAAGCTGTTCCCCAACTCACTGAACAACAAACTCAACAGTACGAATGTCTTATGGGCTTCCGTATTGCCAATATCCAATAATACTAATTTTTACTCCCGCAATCTGCCCTAATATTATTTATGCTGCTGGAAAATTCTTTTTCGCCCAGCAATAAATTGATTTTGCGATTATGATTAATAATAATTCATTTTAACCTGTTATCGGGAGTATATCCAATGTCTTGGCGTGGTTCTAATACAACGGCTTTAGATAGAGTTTTTGCTTGCTTACCCTACGTTTTACCTTTAATTTCTGTACTGGGGTTCGGCCTGTTTTTATTCAAGCAGTTTCCATTTTTAACTATATTCTTTTTACCCATTAGACCTTTTGTGATTATTGAACAACAAATTGACTCTCTCCTACCAGGCTTTGGTAGTTTGGTTATATTTTTATGTTTGTTTCTCCTGGTAGTTAGAAATGAAAATATTAACCATTTCATTCGATTTAATACTATGCAGGCTATTCTGTTAGATATAGTTGTATTTTTGGCTAGTTTAATTGTTCGTGGCATTAACCAAATTGTCGGAGGGTTTCCTAATGGTTTGTTTATCATTGAAGCCCTCTCTAATATGGTGTTTATCGGTATTGTCGCAGCTTGTGTTTATTCTATAGTCCAGTCCTTGCTAGGTCGTTATCCAGAAATACCAACTATTTCCAATGCAGTTTATATGCAAGTTCCCTATTAATTCCCTATTAAATATTGGCATTCGTTGTTAGAGAATTTCTGGATACAACAGTATTTTCTAAACAACCAATACTTTCGATTTCTACTCGCACTCGATCGCCTACTTGTAAAGGTCCTATTCCCGCCGGCGTTCCTGTTAGTATCACATCCCCAGGTATTAAGGTCATAATTTGACTAATATAAGATACTAAAAAATCTGGAGAAAATACCATCTCATCAATTGAAGCTGATTGTACCGGCTCAGGGCGATCGTTTACAAATGTTTGTAATCTTGCCCCCGGACTTAATTCTCGTACAATCCAAGGGCCAAGGGGACAGAAAGTATCAAAACCCTTGGCTCTTGTCCATTGACCATCCCGTTGTTGTAAGTCTCTAGCTGTAATATCATTGGCGATAGTATAACCCCAAATCTTACTTTGGGCTTCTTCTGGAGTACACTCACAACAGCGATCGCCAATCACTAATGCCAATTCTCCCTCGTAATCTACCCGTTGCGACTGGGGTGGATATTTAATTAACCCATTCATAGCGATCGTACAAGTAGGCGGTTTCATAAATAACAGGGGTTCACTCGGTACAGGTGTCCCCATCTCCGCCGCATGATTAACATAATTTTTGCCCACAGCCAGAATTTTTGACGGCGCACAAGGAGCTAAAATCTGATAAGTATCTGGCTGTAACTCCAAATCAGTAATTTGCCCTTGCAACCAAGGCGGCGCATCCAAAACTTGAACACTGCGGCTTAGTTGCAGCAAACCATAATAAATATTTCCGGCGGGGGTTTGAACTCGGACGTAGCGTTGAGCCATAAACTTATAATTATGACGTATTGTTGAGTTAGAACAGTTTTTAGCTGGGAAAAGTACGCCCAACTTTAGCCAATAATGCCATATAAAAAAATATACGCGGTAAGTTCTGTTACCTCTTTATTCTGAAAATAAATATTGGCCAAAAAAAGATATCTCCTAAAATAATTCTAAAATCAAAAGCCAAATCTTTTCTCGCCTCCCCATCTAGTACAATATAAAATCTCATCCCATCCTTGCTACTTCTGTACTATGGCTAAATATACTTAGTCCTTAGCTAAAGGCCGATCGCCAAGAAGTAGCCTTGTTGTCCATAAGGAGATAGCACTTGTGAGCTACACCTACGAAACTATGTATATTCTGCGCCCAGATCTGGGTGACGAGCAAACCGACAAAGCGATTCAAAAATATCAGAATATCTTACGCGAACACGGCGTAGAAGAAATTGATACTCAACATCGTGGCAAACGTCGTCTAGCTTATGAAATCAAAAAGCAACGCGACGGCATCTATATTCAAATGAATTATAAAGATGGCGGTCATGCAGTGGCAGCTTTAGAAAGGGCCATGCGTTTGAGCGAAGAAGTTATTCGCTACCTCACTATTAAACAAGAAGTGAAAAAACCTAAAGCCGAAGCTGCCCCAGCAGAAGCATAACAAATCACTAATAGGTCATTGGTCATTGGTCAAAAACTAATGGCTAATGCCTAAACGTGGTTAGACATCAGATCTAAAAAAATCTAAAACTACTCCTAAAATCTGATTTTCCTGATTTTGTCGAGTTTCCCCCTTCCCCCCACCTTTTCTTGTATCGATGCAAATGCTAAATTAAATGCTATATCAGCAATTTTAAAATCAGACTTTTGTCTCCTCTGCCAGTTAATAGCTGATATTGGGTAGTAAACCAGAAATACAACATAAAACTTATGGAACCTCTTAACCCCCAAGCGTTACAAACAGAGATTTCTCGTTTACGGGAAGCTTTGCAAATGCGTGACCAACTCGTACAACAACTTTCTCAAGAATTGTTCCGACTGGTAAAGGGTAATACAAATTTTATACCTAATCCAGAGTTTTCTATGCAGCAAGAAGCTCAAGTTAAGGCTTTGCGGGAACAATTGGAAGCTGTTGAACAACAGGTAAATTTTTATCAAGAACAAATTGCCGATCGAGATAAGGAAATTTATCAATTACGTCAGTCAGTACAGGAATTAACCGATCGCAGTCGGATGTTAGAACAAGCTGTACAAGAATTACCCCAAGTCTATCGCGAAAAATTTGCAGAACGCATGGAACCTGTTAAAGAAAAAGTAGCTATGCTACAACGAGAAAATCGTCAACTCCATGCAGAATTACAAAGTGTAAGCTATCGATTAGCCGTCAGAAGCCGTCGTTCAAATAAACTGGATTTACCCAACTTTCCAGCCGGAGATGGTGATGGTATAAATCTGCCAAACATAGACAATGGTTGAAATTTCAATTTTAATAGATGCTGACATAGATACCGAGGGAAAACCTATCGTTATATCAACGATAACTCAGAAGATGCTATCAGCTTTGCTAGAAGCGATCGCCTCCCATCCCTCCCCATCTATCAATTATCCCAGTAATGAAAAAATCCAACCGATCGCACCTGCATCGGTTATAGTTCGATCGGTTTTAAACCTAGAGGAATATTTAAATTCTAATCATAATTATTCCTCTGAAAATCAAGACAATAAAAATATTATCTTCTGCCCTTTAACCCTCAATATACCCTCAAATTTGCCTTTTCCTGGTCAGCAAGTTTATCAAATTTGCCGAGATGTCATCCAGTTACGGCAACAAGTCGCAGCTATGGGCTATGCAACAGGTAATGGTTTATTGTGGTTGCCGATAGTTCTTACCGCAAAAGGGGCACTTTATGGAGAGGCGATCGGTGTCTCATCACCTTCTTTTTCCCCAAATTCCGATGATATAACCTATTACCAACCCGTACACCTATCTGATTATCAACGTCAAGATCTATACAAATTAGCCTATAAACTTCTTAAATCTATATCTGCTCCCCCAGCAACTTATTTAATGCAGTTTTCTGCTACTCCAAATATTTGTTTTGATAAATTATGGCCATTCCCTGCTCCGCCCGCCCTGGCCAGTCTCCCCGTACAAAAACCTGATTTATTTACTTGTCATTGGTATTGTTTAAGGCATTGGCCAATTTTAGATTTACAAATTTTAAAAAAATAAAGCAAAAAATCCCAGGGTTTTTTTCTGCCCCTTGACAAATTCATCTCAGCCATGATAGGCTAATATCGATGAGGAAGAACTAATCAAAAACT
>CAWUOF010000081.1:0-11057 GCA_963923765.1 uncultured bacterium
CCAAGGAAAATATGCCGCTGTTAGTGATATCTATAACGCTGGTTTACAACCTTGTCATCGAGATATTTTAGCGCAGTTTCAAATCAAGGCTAACTTAGTCATACCTTTACTTTGTGGCGAGAATTTATGGGGTTTACTGTGTATCCATCAATGTAAAAATACTCGCCAGTGGCAAATTGATGAAATTGAAATTACCCAACATCTAGCCAGCCAATTAGCCATCGCAATTCAACAAGCAGATCTTTATGAGAAAGTACAGTCAGAATTAGTAATTAGACAACAGGCTGAAAATCTAATTTATAATCAACTACGACAACAACAAGCCCTAGCAAATATTACTAAACTCATCCGCCAATCTTTATCCTTAGACGATATTTTGGCCATTGTAACTGAACAAGTACAAACAATTATGAATTGCGATCGAGTAATTATTTTCCGACTCTTTCCCAATGGTCGCAGTCAAATATTAGAAGAAACTGTGCAGGCGGAATTTGTCACTTTAAAAGATCGACAATGGGAAGATGAAACTTGGTCTCAGGATATCCTAGATATTTATTGGCAAGGAAAACCCCGCATTGTTCCTGATGTGATGAATGATATCTGGACTGATTGCCTAGTAGAATATTCCCGCGAAGGTCAAATCCAATCTAAAATAGTAGCTCCTATTTTACAAGAAGCCTATAACCTTGAACACGATCGCTGGACAATTCCGGATCAAAATAACAAACTCTGGGGGATTTTGGTAGTCCATGCTTGTCGCACCAAAAGAGTTTGGCAAGATGCTGAAGCTCAATTTTTACAACAAGTTGCTAACCAATTAGCCATTGCTATTCAACAAGCCATTTTATTTAAACAATTACAACAGGAACTTAACCAGCGTAAAGAAGCTCAAACGGAACTTATTGAACGTAATCGCGATTTAGAAATGGCAACAAAAAAAGCCGAAGCAGCTAATCGCACTAAGAGCGATTTTCTGGCTAATATGAGTCACGAATTACGCACCCCTTTAAATGCTATACTAGGCATGACTGAGGGTTTAGAAGAAGAAGTGTTTGGCATCATTAACGATAAACAAAATAAAGCTTTAAATACAATTAAAAATAGTGCCACCCATCTGTTATCACTAATTAATGATATTCTCGATGTTGCTAAAATAGAATCTGGCAATATTGATTTAGAATATACATCTGTTCCTGTAAGTTATATTTGCTTTTCGAGTTTGCCATTTATCAAACAACAAAGTTTACAAAAACGTCTAAAAATCCTAAGTCGAATTACTCCTAACTTACCTAATTTATTGGCAGATGAAAGGCGTATTCGTCAAGTATTAATTAATTTACTTAACAATGCGGTGAAATTTACCCCAGCAGGAGGAACAATCACTTTAAGTGCTTATCTATTACCCCCTGAAGATGCTCCCACCCAGGAAAAGAATTATATACGCATTGCTGTTAAAGATACAGGAATTGGTATTAGCCCTGAAAATATGCAAAAATTATTCCAACCCTTTATGCAAATTGACAGTAATCTAAATCGACAATATGAGGGTACGGGTTTAGGATTAACTTTAGTTAAAAAAATAGTAGATCTACATGGTGGTAAGGTAGGATTAACCAGTGAAGTAGGGGTAGGTAGTTGTTTTATGGTTGATTTACCCTGTGAAATAGAGCAGAATAATCCAGAAATATTAAATATCACTCCAAAATCTGATATTAATAATTTCAAATTTGATATTGACAATGATGAAGAAAAACCTGCACCTTTAATTTTACTAGCAGAAGATAATGCAGCGAATATTATCACAATTACTAGCTATTTGGAAGCCAAGGGATTTCGCATGGTGTTAGCTAAAGATGGCAAAGAAGCAATAGATTTAATGAAATTTGAAGAACCCAATATAATTATTATGGATATTCAAATGCCAGGAATGGGAGGATTAGAAGCAATAAAAATTATTCGTCAAGATGCTGTATTTAAAGATATTCCTATTATTGCTCTGACAGCTTTAGCCATGAAGGGCGATCGTGAGCGTTGCTTAGAAGCGGGAGCAACTGCTTACTTGAGTAAGCCTGTTAGACTTAAGGAATTAGCAACTACTATTAACCAATTGTTAACCTAGTTATCTCTGATGTCATGCTGCGAAGCATCTTGCTATGTCATGCTGAGGTACGGTAATTCACTTCGCTGGCGTTCAGAATGACATAAGCTGGTTCTGGGTTAAGTACTGTCATGCTGAGGTACTATTTATATTCTATGTTAATTATATATTCAATTTTCAGAAACCCGCTTTTTTGAAACCCCCGGGGTTCTTGGCTATAGCGATCGCCTTTAGGGAATTTGTCGGGCAAGGAAAGTTATTTATATTGTCTGTTAATTATATATTCAATTTTCAGAAACCCGGTTTTTTGAAAAAACCTGGTTTGGTATAGCCTGAGAAATAAATGCTAACTTTTGTTATAATTAACTCATTTATATTTAAAATAACTATAATTATTTTAACTAACTCCTTTCCCCTCATTTTTTCCTTGCCCCCTATTTAGGATATATTATGACAGAAAATACATTATTGGCAAAAAAGCTTTTACCTATTTCACTCAGGGACTAGAAACGGGAGGTATCTATTTTTAGATATGCTTACTGATGATTTTACCTTTTGGTTTCCTGTGGTAGAATATCACGGTTTAAATGTAGGGAAACAACGGGATAAAGATTTTTTTGACTATGTTTCTCAAGTTTTTCCTAGTGGTTTAAATGTTATGCTCGATCGCGTTACCAGTAATGATACTACAGTAGTTTTTGAATTTCGCGAGGTGTATTACAAGGAGAACCTTATAAAAATCTGCCGTTTCTTTTGATATTCGTGGTGATAAAATTTGTGCTTATCGAGAATATTTTGGTAGTGATGGCAAATCCTATTAAAATTTAATTGGAAATTTTATTATTGCCATAATTTATGATTAATTATAGCAATAATCAATACTAGGAGGTAAAAAATACATCCAGTAAAACTTTAACTTAATCCCCAAATTTTGATAGTATTATCATAACTACCACTAACCACAGTTTGCCCATCTGGACTAGCAGTAACTGAAGTAACTGCTGCGGAATGACCAGATAAAGTACAAAGTACATCACCTGTTTTTATTTGCCAAATTTTTACAGTTTTATCTTCACTCCCACTTACTAAAGTTTCACCATCGGGAGTGATATCAACAGCAGTTACAGTATTACCATGACCAATGAGGGTAGAAATTAATTCTCCAGTTTCTAAATTCCAAATATTAATAGTATTATCATAGCTCCCACTAGCTAAAATTTGCCCGTCTGGACTAATAGATAGAGAAGTTATGGGGGCAGAATGCCCAATAATTTGATATTTTAATTTATCAGTGCCAAGTTCCCAAATATTAATAGTTTTATCATAACTTCCACTCACTAAAGTTTGTCCATCTGGACTGATGGCGATCGCCTTTACCCAACTTGTGTGCCCTACCAATGTACGAATTAATTTACCTGTTCCTAAATGCCAAATTTTAATACTTTTATCTCCACTACCACTAATTAAATTTTGCCCAGAAGGACTAATAGCTACTGCTAAAACTCCATCCGTATGACCTGTTAATGTCCCTAATAATCTACCGGTACCAAGTTGCCAAACTTTGATAGTTTTATCCCAACAGCCACTCACCATAATTTGTCCCGATCGACTCAAGGCAATGGATACTATACCATCAGTATGACTTGTTAAGGTTCCGATTAATTTATTATTACCTAAATGCCAAACTTTAATAGTTTTATCCCAACCGCCACTAACTAAAATTTGCCCAGAAGGACTAACAGCTAAAGATGTAATCCATTCTGAATGACCTGTAAAGGTATTAATTATTTGCGGACGTAGTACAGTTGGGTATAAAATACGCTCAATTGATATCAATTTTCGCAAAACTTCCTGAGCATTTCCAGGGCGTTTTTCTGGCGAGAATGCCATCATTTTATCAAGTAAATCTGCTAAAAGATAGGAAACTTGTGGCGCATATTGTCGCCAATTTAAATCGCAGTAAAAAGAATCATATAATTCTTCTGGTTCTTTGCCTGTGAGTAAATAAACAAAAGTACGCGCTAAGGCAAAAAAATCTGATTGCGGCACTGCTTGAAATTGCAATTCTTCCAGGGGGATATATCCATTATAACTCATAGATACTATTTCAGATTCCCTCTGTTTACTGCCATAAATTCCTGGGATTAAACCAACATTGCAAAAATCAATTAAAACTAATTGCCCATCATTTTTTACCAAAATATTAGAAGGTTTAATATCTTGATGAAAAAAATTTCGCTGATGTAATAAATCTAAAATTCTGGTTAATTCTTTTAACCACTTCAAAGCCGTGTTTTCATCGATCGCCATTCCCAATTCAGCTAGATATTGATATAAATTTTGTCCGGGAATGTAGTCTATTACTAAACAATGCCAAGGTTGAGAACTATTTCTAGGGTGAAAAGTAAAGTATTTCTCGGCTTTGGGAATTCCTGGATCATCTATTTCTTTCACAACTCTAGCTTCTTTTTGAAATAACCGTAAAGCTAAGGGATGGTTATTTGCTAAGATTTTTAGTACTTTCGGAGTGTCGCGATCGAACACTTCGTAAGTCATAATAAAACCTCCGCCACCGAGTGGGCGACTCACTCGATAGCGTTTTGCTAGTAACAATTCAGATCCACAAGCTTTACAAAACATGAGATTATTATCTAGGTTTTGCGGCTTGGGGCAACTAGGATTGATGCATAAACTCATTTTTAGGCTGCTATTTAGCTACATTAATGTTATTATTATGGAGGCGATCGTCATTGCGCTAAGGGCGCTAATTATAGCCCTGTTGTTGCGCTTCAGCGCCAATATTAGCGCTAATATTATAGCATCGATCGCCACTCATTTATCATATATAACAGAGAACAGGCAATCAAGAATACATAATAGCAATAGGTATTTTATATTATTTATGCTTTCTCTTCGTTGTTGCGTTTTAACGCTAAAGTGTAATATCACCCAAAATTTACTTATATATACCTACTGCAAATATTCTGTTTTTACAGAAATAAACTTTGGATATTTGATATTATTGTGAATAATATAAAAAAATAGGTTGGGATGTTATCAAAAATTCTACTTAATCTAGGTTAATTTTATTTAATCTAGGTTATTAAGCTAAATTTCCCCAACATCTACAACCTATATGAGATATTTATCTGTCAAATTATGTAGTAGACAAGCTATAACAATCTACTAAAGAAATGGTTTCCTACGTGCGCGTTACCCAAAATAGCCACTTCTCGATAATAAAAATCAAGTAATACTTGCCTACATAACATTAGATGCCGTTGTGCTGCAATAGACAAAATACAGGCTCAACAGCTATAATATTGCTACCGATTTTTTATTTATGCGATCGGCTGCTATACTAATGATCTAAGTATTATTATATACAATGTACTAACAAAAGTCAAATAAAATAAATCTAAAGAAAATGCCTAATCAATCCTGGTTAACACTATTATTACAACAAAGAGCGATCGCCGTGATTCGTGCCCAAAATATGGCAATAGGTTATCAAATGGCTAAAGCTGTAGCGGCTGGGGGAATGCGTATTATAGAAATTACCTGGAATAGCGATCGCGCTGCTGATTTAGTGGGGAAATTACGGGCAGAATTACCCCATTGTACCATCGGTATTGGCACGCTATTAAACCTGGAACAATTACAAACAGCGATCGATATAGGCGCACAATTTCTCTTTACCCCCCACACCGATGCAGCCATGATTAAAACAGCAGTAAAATCCCAAATACCTATAATTCCTGGTGCCCTATCTCCCACAGAAATAATTACCGCTTTTAATTATGGTGCAACTTGTGTAAAAGTATTTCCCATTTCCACCGTCGGAGGTGTTAATTACCTGCGGAGTTTAAAACCAGTATTAACAGAAATTCCCCTAATTCCTACCGGGGGAGTTAACTTAGAAAATGCCCAGGAATTTATCGCCGCCGGTGCGATCGCGATCGGGCTGGCAGGAGATTTATTTCCCCAAAATTTAGTCACCACAGAAAATTGGGAAGCGATCGGTAAATTATCGCAAAAACTTATGGAAAATCTTAAACCTTATCAAAAATTAAATTAATGTTTAGAAAAAATTTAAAAAGAACATCAGCCACAAAATTTAAACTATAATTTCCCTAAAACTATTGCAGCCACATTTAAAAATTTTTATAATATAAAAAAGTGCATCTTAAAAATGTAAAAACGTTGTTGCAAGGCAAGCGCTTCTCATGGAATATAAGTAAAAATACGCTTATATTTGCTTAGTTATATTTGCTTGCCTAGTTAAAATATAGTTTTTACAGCCCTTAAAATGCACCTATATAAAAGTAACCATACATACATTTTTATAAGGAAGTAAAAAAGGTGCGTTTACCTAATATTATCTGTACCTGTCTAGCAATAATAAGTATTGCCACTTCTTACAGCTTGCCAACATTAGCAGCAGGCGACAAAGAAACCCAGGCAAAAATAACAGGTAAAATTCAAACTTTAAAAAAATCTGAAAAACGCTGGATAGAAATAAATCTTACCACCCAAAGATTAATCGCCTGGGAAGGAAAAACCCCCGTTTACGCAATTATTATTTCCACAGGTAAAGACTCCACCCCCACTCGCCCAGGTAGCTTTACCATCCAATCAAAACATCGCATTACCCGAATGCAAGGCCCTGATTATGATGTGCCCGACGTTCCCTTTGCCATGTATTATGATGGTGGCATGGCAATACATGGCGCTTACTGGCATAATAAATTTGGTACACCAGTTAGTCACGGTTGTACTAATGTAGCAGTTAATCATGCCGAATGGTTATTTAATTGGGCATCAGTAGGAACACCTGTAATAGTAATAGAATAACATCGGCGCGAAAATCACAAAGCCAACAATTATTATTAAGAAATTATGTCCTGTTTCAATGGCTTTTTTAATCCGATTAATGCTAAAGGTTTTATTCTAAAATTTAGAAATGGTAGCTAAACAAGCTGCACCGCTATCTTCTTTACTATATCTTCTTTACTATGTTCTAAGACAATCGGATATTTTTTCATAAATTAGTCAGACATTTAGACACAAGTTAAACTTCCTTTGAATATCTCGGAAGTTATTGTTTTAATTATTGTCATTAGTCAATTATCCCATAAGCGATCAAACTGAATTAACAAAAGTTACAGCCCGCAGTTCTTCTTGAAAAATCCGGCGTAGTGTATCTTCATCTAAAGGGGGTTTGGCTCGATCGAGATATTGTCGTAACGATTGATTCATCATTGTTTGATAACCTTTCCCTTCAGCGTCTCCTTTTTGTCTAAACGCTTCTAAGATATCATTATCAATATAGATGGTAATGCGAGTTTTACCTTCTTGTGGGACGATCGCACCTCGTTTAGCCCGATCGAAATCATATTCCGGTTTCATATTTACGTCTCTCCTTATCAGAAAAACTGACTCCATGTTTTTGTAAATTGCTTTTAGCTTTTTTAGGATTCCATTCAACTTGCATACATATATTATATGTATTCTGGGGAATTATATATAATACCAATTTTCATAATTTTTACTACAGTTGATTGATCCCTCCTAGCCCCCTTACAAATGGGGGGACAAAAAATGTCCTGAAAGTAGCCTGGTAGGGTGCGTCAGACCAAAATTTATGATCAGATAACTAACTTAACGATCGCACCCGACAATTACTACTCAGCTTTTGGAAGAGGTCGAGTATTTTATGATGATATAATAATTAGTCTCTCTAAAAACTAACTAAAAAACCTAACTAAGTTGTACTACTGGCTGATTTTCTAATAGAGTTTCATTAGTTAGTAAATCTTCTACAGTCATTAACAAAAATCTTCGATCGTCTACTCGAAAGAAAACCTTAATGCGATCGCTACCCGGAAAACCCGCTGGAGTCAATTTCGCAATACTACGCCCGCCTTCTTTATCATTCAAAGCTTGCACAGATTTTTGTCCATTAGCAAGAGAACGAGTCACAAGGCGATCGCCATCAAAATACACCTCAGTTCCCCCAGTTTCTGACCCTAATTCTCCCAAAATTAACTCTATACTAGGTTGATTTGCCACCGAAGCCCCCAACACTAACTCTACCGCTTCACTCATCGGATAAGCTTGTCCAGCCTTAATGATCGGATGCCAATTATGAGCATTTTGTCTCCTATCCCAATAACGAATACCATAACTATGATAAAGAAAATCCTTTACCTCTATCCCTTGAGTAATTTGTAAAGCACCTCTAGCAATAGCCTCAAAAGGCTGTTCACACCTAATCTTATTCCTATCAAAATATTTTTCTACCCAACTTTGTACAGAGGGAATTTGTACAGTACCACCAACTAACAAAACTGCATCAATATTTGCCACTTCCACTCCTTGCCGTCGTGACTGTTGCAAAACTTGATTCATAGCTTCATCTAATTGTTCAAAAAATTTATGTTCTGTGAGAATTTCTTCAAATTTATTTCGATCTAATTCTAATTCGTAACTTTCCAAACTTTCATCATCAAAAAAAGCCTCACTAGCTTCTTTTTGTAAAGATAATTGAATTTTTAACTTTTCTGCCAAACGAGTAGTTATGGGAGTTTTAGGTAAACCTTGGTTAGTTACAAAATAATCCACCAACCAATTATCAATATCAGTACCCCCTAAATTTTGCCCAGCTTTAGCTAAAACCCTAGCTGTTTTTGCTCTTTGTGTAGAACTTTCCCCTAAAGATTTTTGCCCCCATTTTAAAATAAATCCCATCGGTTTTTTAGCTGTTGTACTATCTAATTGCACCACAGATAAATCTAAAGTACCACCGCCAAAATCAATTACTAATAAAATTTGTTTATCTGCCAAACCATAACCTAACGCTGCCGCCGTAGGTTCATCTATCATTCGTATTTGTTCCACTGGCAGAGATTTACCCACTTCTCCTAACCAATTTCGGTAGGCTTCAAAGCTATCGACAGGAACAGTTAAAACTAATGATTCTCCTACTTCTGGGTAACTGGTTTTGAGATTAGTTATAATTTCATTTAAAAACCATTTTCCTACCTGTTCAAAGGTGATAATTTTGTGATCAAGTTCTGGTAGAAATCCTTGAATATCTGTACCAATTCCCCGTTTAAAGCTGCGGAAAAATCGCGGATTATTTTTTAAATCTAATCCTTTATCTCGTACTTGTTGACCTATGAGGATTTTTTCTCGATCGGCATTTTCTACATAAACTAAACTGGGAATTAAGGGCGGATTTTGACCCAATTGCACAGTTAACCCAGGTAGTTTTAAGGTTTCGGCCTGTTGGCTGGCTGGGTTCCAGCGAGTTATTACTGTATTGCTTGTGCCAAAGTCTATCGCGATCGCCATTCTGGAATTACTACAGCTTATTAACTACTATCAAAACGATGTCTATTTTATCTTATTTTTGCCATTTCTCCGATAATTTCCCCGCCTGCCTCATCACTTCATCATATATTAATCTCGATTTTCTATATTTCTTAAATAATCTTGGTGTACATCTATGGTAAAAAAATAGTATTTTACCCGCAGAAAATATCTATAACTTTTATTTATATTACCAGAAATAAAGACAACACAACCAATTTATTTATTAATATACAATACTCCCTAATTTTGATTAAATTAACATAAAAATATAACAATATTGCTATTGATTAATTATAGATTTTTTTGATATAAAATATAATTAAATTTGATTATTAACAATTCCAAAACCAAGGAAAAATTAAAAACTATGAAAGTTGCCGTATTCAGTACCAAAACTTACGATCGCACCTTTTTAGCAGCCACAAATATAAACTATGGACATGAATTAATATTTTTAGAACCACGCCTACATTTAGAAACAAGTATATTAGCTAATGAGTGTCCCGCAGTATGTGTTTTTGTTAATGATCAATTAGACAGGGCAACTATCACCCAACTTGCCCGCCAAGGAGTGCGTTTAATAGCCTTACGTTGTGCCGGTTTTAATAATATAGATTTAGCGGCAGCTAAAGATTATGGGCTAACTATTGTGCGTGTACCAGCTTATTCTCCGCCGTTGCCGAACATACTGTCGGGATGATGTTATCCTTAAATCGCAAATTTTATCGGGCTTATTCACGAGTTAGAGATAATAATTTTGCCCTAGGTTATTAGGATTTGATATGTATGGGAAAACCGTAGGCATAATAGGTACAGGGAAAATAGGGGTAATTGTCGCGCAGATTTTAAAAGGTTTTGGTTGTAAACTTTTAGCCTACGATGTATCGGTTAATAATGAATGTTTGGCAATAGGAGTAGAGTAGACTTCTTGCGAAAGTCAGGCAAAAGGCTTTCTTGCAAGAGGCAAAAGCCAGAAAGATTGATGTTTTCTTAACAAGAAATGATTATTTTTTTAGTTTCGCAAGAAGTCTAGTATGTTTCCTTAACAGAAATTTTCCAGCGATCGGATATTATTACTTTACATTGTCCCTTAACACCACAAACTCAACATTTGATTAATAGTGATGCTTTTAAATTAATGAAAAATGGTGTCATGTTAATTAATACCAGTCGAGGAGCATTAATTGATACAAAAGCAGCGATAAAAGCTTTAAAATCTGGTAAAATCGGTTATTTAGGTTTAGATGTATATGAGCAAGAATCCGATTTATTTTTTGAGCATTTGTCCGATCGTGTAATTCAGGATGATGTATTTCAACGCCTGTTGACTTTTCCGAATGTACTAATTACCGGGCACCAAGCCTTTTTTACTGACACTGCCCTCAAAAATATTGCTGAAACAACCTTGGGTAATATATCCGATTTTGAAGCAGGGCGTGATTCTGCCAATATAGTAACAATGGACCATTTCCGCAAAGTTAATTAAAGGGCAGGGGGCAGGGGGGAAAGGGAGCAAGGGGGATTTATTAGTAGCAAAAACTCTGAATGTATACTCACGGGGTGACGAAGTTGATGTAACCTA
>CAWUOF010000082.1:0-11044 GCA_963923765.1 uncultured bacterium
AGTGTGGAGTCGGATCTACTAACTATGAGAAACTCTTGGATATTTTCGGCGGCGATCGCTGCTTGTAAGTTGTGACATACTTCTTTTGTTACTGCCGCAGCTTGATCTTTTGGTAATGCCCTGGTGTTTGTCAGTACGAAAAAAATCGGGGATTCGTCCCGCAAACCTAACCGCAATGTTTCTACATCCCAACGAGTTAATAATAAGCAACTGTGGACTGTTTGGGAACCTGTCGGATCGTCATCTAGGACTACTATTTTAGGTTTGTTGGCCATTTTTCCGGTCTTTTTTGCAAAATTAGCACTAGCACAGTTTACTTTACTAGGTTTTTTGCGGTTTTGATTTATTATTTTTAAATTTAAATATTTATTTAGATTTTTTCTTGCTAATACTCTAATTTCCGAAAAATAGGGGGTGACATCCTCCAGTATCAGTCAATATTGTTAATGATTAAATCATTACTAGTAATTTTTGAGATAATTTGTATTTAATTATTCGTTAAATAGGAGAGATTTTGATTATATTTATTTGTAATATATTTTATTACTTAAACTGGAATTCCATTTTTAATGATTGTTTGTCTGGGTAAATTATCATAAAATACTAAAAAATATATCGAAAAATAAGATTTTTTTCAGTTAATTATATCTGGTATAATTTTGATTAATTTATTGCATTTAAATAACATTTGTGCTATAAATAAATTATAGCGGAGGTATAAAATTGAAACTACTTTGTATTAGTAATGGACATGGAGAAGATGCGATCGCGCTTCGCATTTTACAACAACTCCAAGCATTGCCTAATTCCCCAGAAATATCGGTTTTACCCATAGTTGGGGAAGGAAAAGCTTATAGTCATTTGCCAAATGTTTCCATCATTGGGCCTGTACAACAAATGCCTTCTGGTGGCTTTATTTATATGGATTGGCAACAGTTACAAAAAGATGTTAAAGCAGGTTTATTAAAACTTACTATAGCTCAGTTTCAAGCCGTTCGCCACTGGGCAAAATCGGGAGGATTTATATTAGCTGTAGGGGATATTGTACCGCTTTTGTTTGCATGGTTAAGTGGTGCTAATTATGCTTTTGTTGGTACGGCTAAATCAGAATATTATTTAAGAGATGAAGCAGGTTTTTTGCCACGTTTAACTAAGTTTGAACGTTTTGAAGGTTGGTCGGGTTCGGTTTATGTGCCTTGGGAACGATGGTTAATGAATAGAAAACGTTGTAAAGCGGTATTTCCTAGAGATAGTTTAACTACGGAAACTTTACAAAAATTTGGCATTACTGCTATTGATGCAGGAAATCCAATGATGGATGATTTAGATATTAGTAATATAAATTATAAATTAACAGATTTTAATACGGATTTTACGGAAAAACAGCGAGGACTTGTGGTGACTCTAATTCCTGGTTCTCGTATTCCAGAAGCTTATAATAATTGGCAGCAAATTTTACGGGCTGTAGATAGTTTAATGAAAGTTTATCAAAATAAAGATAATAATCAAGATAATGCTCGATCGCTACATTTTTTAGGTGCTATTGCCCCTAGTTTAAGTCTCGATCGCCTCCAACACCAGTTAGAAATTTATGGTTGGAAACGAAAAGATAATCAGGAAGACATCAAAAAAACACCTAAAATTAATGATATCAATGCCTGGTATTTTACCCAAAAAAATTCCGCCCTAATTTTAA
Source organism: uncultured bacterium (assembly GCA_963923765.1). Lineage (GTDB taxonomy): Bacteria > Cyanobacteriota > Cyanobacteriia > Cyanobacteriales > CAWUOF01 > CAWUOF01. The sequence continues at coordinate 1,697 of CAWUOF010000082.1, forward strand.
GCCAAAATGCTTTTAGTGAATGTTTACATAAAGGTGATTTAGCAATAGCAATGGCTGGTACAGCTACTGAACAATTTATCGGTTTAGGTAAACCGGCGATCGCTATTCCCGGTAATGGTCCGCAGTTTACTCCTGCCTTTGCAGAAGCACAAAGCCGCCTTTTAGGACCTTCATTAGTTTTAGTTAATCAACCGACAGAGGTTGGTAATGTAATTAAGCGTTTATTTAAAGATCCGGACTGGTTACATTTAATTGCGGAAAATGGGAAACTTCGGATGGGAAACCCTGGGGCTTCTCGGCGTATTGCTGAGTATTTAATAGAGATATTTCCCCGCTATTAAGGGAAAATATTATTATTAGCATTGCTGAGAATTTGTAGTATTTGTGGTTTTAGAATTGAAATTAATTACCACAACAAACTAAGCATTTATAAAAATATAATAAGGGGCAAATTGAAAATTGCCCCGACAAATTTTCCTAGTTTATTAGTAATGTAATATTTATTATGTATTAGCTATTTTTTACTAATACACCTAACTCCCGTTGAATTGGTATTACATCTAAAATATCTAATTCAGCACAATATTTTAAGTCATCAACAACTCCTAACCTGAGTAGGCGTTGACCGTGACTAGCATGATGGAACATTTCTAATAAATTATCTTGCCATTGCCGGAAAAGAGCAATAGCAGAAATAACTTCATCATTGCCCGCTAATTCCTGTAAAGTACAACCGAGTGATGATAATAAGGCTTCAGCTATGGCCCCAGCACAGGTAGTATCTTCTAAGGAAAAACTACCTTCCCATCCAGAACCTACTATCCAAACAGTTTCGGGCTGTTTTTTTATAATATAATCAACTACAGCACGACGATTAATAAATGCTGCGGCTAAAACAGACTTGGCATTTTCTACTTGTTGCAGCGATCGCGTTCCATTGGTGGTACTGATAAACAACCGACAATCTTTCACCCGATCGGGAGTACAATCTAGGGGAGAATTGCCCATATCGCAACCCTCCACCTTAGCCCCGCCTCTTTCTCCGGCCCGAATCCGATGATCTGCGGGCCAAGATTCACTTTCCCGCATGAGTTTTTCCATATCGCTAAAAACTTGGACTGCTTCTGCGCCGGCATTGAGGGCAGTAGCCATTGTACTTGTAGCCCTTAGGACATCAACGGCGATCGCGCATTCAGGGACTCGATCGCTGGGAGTTAGTTCTGGAGTGTGATAGACAAATAATTTCACTGGCTTGGCTTCACCTGCAACAACTGTCAATTTATATATTTTATGGTTTGTTGTTGCTATATTTTTTTATTTAACCATTTTAAATCCGTATTTTTACTGATTGATGGGACAATCATAAAATTTATATAAATAATTTTACATAAAACTCAAAAAACCGAGTTTATAGGCCATAAACCCGGTTTGTATCCAAAACTTACCAAATTTCAATTAAGCTACTACCTGTTTATGTTTTAAATATTCGCGGCGTTGATGGCAGGTATCTAATAAGCTTTTTAGAATATCTGGAAATTGGATTAAAATGGGATATTGAGTTTTAATTAATTGCATTACCAATTCGATCGCCTTTTCATCCTCGCTAGTTTCAATAATTTGTAAATAAGCATCTCGTACCGACTCGGCTAAATGTAAAGGGCCGTTTTCCCGCTCAATTTGTATTCTTTTTTGCCCTATTTCCCTCCGTAGGCTGTCTTTAATTGCCTCAGAATATTTATCAGCATGATTAACTAATTCCTTTTCCAAAGCTATTTCAAATTCTTCTAAATCTCGTAAATTATTAAGAGATTGCATACTTTTTCGCACCGCATATAACCAGCTTTCAAAATAGCGGTAACTAAAAATTCTCGGTATATGTCTATCAAATTGCACCCATGCTACATAATACCAATGGGAAACTTTTTTAATTGGTGCTTTTGGGCATTTGTGATGATTTGTGACTTCTTGATGAGATATATATAAATCATCCAGATTAATTAAATTTATTAGGGGTTTATTCATGGTTTTATGGGTGGTTTTATTCATGGTTTTATTCCTGGTTTTTACCCTAATTGAAAATGTGTAAAAGTTCATAAAAAATATCTCTAAATTAGGGAGAATTTTATAAAACAATTTCTCCTAATTAGAACATCTGTTACTATTATAACTTAATTGACGCTGTTTTTTTATATATATGGCTTTTATATGGCTATTTTCCAGTTGTTATATATAATAATAGCATAAGTTGACTTAAAAATCAAGTTTTTATTTATGAATTTTTATAAATTTTTTTTACGGGATTAGGAAAAGATTGATTAAGATCTATAAATATAGAATTTTCGGGTAATTTTATCACTATTTTTATAACTACGAATAAATTACAGATTATTATTGAATATAGATATTACCAAACAGAAGAAAACTTTCTACAATCTAAAATTATCTAATCCAAAATTAACTAAAAAATTAACTATTATCTGGATTTTCTTTAGCAAGTATTAGATTCAAAATATTTAACTCGGTGGAAGTTAGTAAATATTTATCTGTAAAAATTTTTTCTCTAATTTCTTGTAAACTGTAACTGCTAAAAAAAACAAAGGGTAAATCGTGATAATTATAGCCAATGGGAAGAGTTTTATCGGCTGGATAAAGATTATGAATATAGGTAGCTAGAATATCACGAAATTTTACTTCTTGAGATTCTTCTGAATTATTGGCAAAATAGTTAGTAATGGCATCCCCTACAATAAAAGTAAATAAAGGAATAGCATAATATTGATCAAAACGCTGGGAATTTTGCTCAATCCATTGGGTTTTCTCAATCCATTGGGTTTTCTCCTGGGGGTTTCGCAGTTTTTCTATTAATTCTATAGCATTTTTTATGGCAGATCGGAGATTTTCTGGATAATTATAACTGTTACTAATTGCTAACATTTTATTTAATAAGTCTTTGTTGGCATGAAGTACTATCTCAATTAACTTGATTTCGTATATTTCTTCTAGCTTTTTATCGACAGTAGGAACAACTACTAGGCTGCCGTTAATATGACCATATTCTATGTTACCAAATTTTAAGAGATGATTAAATCCCTGGTTAAGTAATTCGGAAAAATCTCGATTAAAATTTTCTCTAATTTGTAAATAGGAAATAGTAGTACTATGATTTTCTTTGGCAGTATTTAATAAAATAAATTCGGCTTGACTAAGTAATTTTTGTAAACTGGTATAAACTTCTTTAAGCAGTATATGACTCGGTCGTCTATTATATTCGTTTTTAAGATCTTTAATAAGAGTTGCGAGTTTTCCCGAAAATGTTTCACCTGCGGCAGATATTGATTTACCGCCAATGGGAATCATTAAAAAGTTTTTACGCCCTATGTGCCCATAACCTTTAATGCGTGTCATTATGGATGTTTTGAGAATTAATAGAATATTAACTAGGCTTAAAAGGCTTTCTTGTAATGCTAGTTGTCGGTTGTCTTCTTCATAATAAATTGCTCGATCGCCTAAATAAAAAATTAATTCTTTATCTTGATTATCTAGGGTTTTTATTTCCCCTGCTTCTATATAGTTTCCGCGACATCGATAAATAACTTGGATGATTTCCATTAGGTTATTTTCTACTTGAAAACGAGGAATTTCTACTAAAATATGTTTGGCTTTGGGAAAAGATAAGCCTCGACTAGCGGAAGAAGTCATAAACACGATTTTAACTGTGTTTATATACTGTTGTATTTCTTTTTTTTCATTATCGCCAATGCTGGCGTGTATTTCTAAATAATCTTGGTTTTTATCAAAAGATTCTGTTTGCTTTTTAATTAGCTGAATTAATTCTTGTAATTCCCTTTTATCTTGAATATAAACTAAAACTTGAGCAGCATCTTTAGTTGTTAAAATATTATTAATATCTGTGACTATTTGCCAGCGCACATTTTCTTTTATTTTATCTTTTTTCTCTTGATAAGTTTCTTCATTAAATTTTATCGACTCCACCAGGATTTTATAGGTAATATTTAGACTATTGGCTGGGTAGGAATTGGCATTAATAACTGTTGCAGGTAAATTTCTAAATTTAAAACTCTGTGTTGATAGGGGGGTTTGTAATTCATGGGAAGCGGTTCTAAAAAATATTTTATCTGGTTCCACTGAGGTTTTAGATAAATGCTGTGTAATGATATCTTTATCAACTATAGAAGCATCTGCTACTATTATTTTAGTGTTAAATCCATGTTGCCCTTTAGTTAATTCATAATTATTAAGAATAGTGCTAATACCTTCTAAAAATTCTACGCCACTACTATCACCTGTAATTTCATCTATCATAATAAATAGATGTTTAATCCGATTGGATATTTTTCGCATTTCTCTAGGGTTAATAGTGCCTTCGCGTGTATTCTTAGCATTTTTAAATATCTTTTCAAAATGTTTAAGGGTGTTGTTACCATTTTGGGTAATTTTTAAAGCTTGAATACAAACTGTAGCTACTATATTATTAGAAATTTCTCCTTGAATAACTGTATATATTGCTTCGCAAAGTGTTGATAAAACGCCTTTCTGGTTAGTGTTAATTGCTAAAAGACGATCATCAGTTACTTTTTGTAATGTTTCTTTACGGGAAGATTTGTTTCTTCTATTTTCTTGATTGAGAAGGTGAAGGAAGGTAACGAGATTTTTGGTAAAATCGTCTTGGCGAGTATTGCAGAGATAATTTACTACACTGTGGGAAAAGTTATCTTTAATTAGAGTAGCGTTTGTATTGATACAAAATATGTTATCATGGGATAGTTTATTGGTTTCTGGATGTTTAAATTTTTCGATAATATCCAGATTTACTTGTTGTCTGGGACTAACATAAAAAAATAAAAAGCCGTCGTCTATATGGGTTTGTAAGAAGTCGGCGATCGCTGTAGTTTTACCAATACCAGGATTACCTGTTAAAAATATATAGGTATCGTCAGAATTTAGTGCTTTTTTAATTATTTCAGCATGATTATCTCGGAGTTTTTCTGTAGAAGCAAAGCCTGTAATTTGCTCACTATGGGATATTGTCGATATACTATCTCCAGGTATTTCTAAAAGCTGTTTAATAAATTGTTTGCCGTCGTTAAAACTTTTGGCTGCATTGCGTTGAATAATATCTAAAATTTGCCGACGGGCATTATTAATATCTGCGTCTTTTGGCTCATTTTTATAAATTTGGGCACAGGTAGCTAATACATCTATGTTATCGGGATGTAAGCATATAGCGCTGATGCCTCTATCGCTGTAGCCGACAACATTAAATGTTAGGGATACGGTGTTTTTTAATATATTAACTTCCTGCAAAAATTTATAGAAGCTATACGCATAACTTCCGGCTTGAATTAATTTTGCACTTTCTTTGTCTTGGCGTTTAAATGCGGTAAAATACCGTTGTAAATCTTCGGAAAAGTTAAAATCTAAATTTTCGGCTTCTCCTGTATCTATCCGCAGTTTAGAAAAGGCACTTTTTGAGCGTAAATATTTAATTTCTCTTAGTAATATTTGCCGTTGATTTTGTAAAGTTTGATCTGTTAAATCTAATAAATCTGTAGTGGATTTTACGGAAAAAATAGATAAGTCTACTGTGATAATTCTATATTGTTGTCGGTAATTTAGTAATAGTAGGGTGTCCGATCGCAAAAATTCCCCTTGTTTTTGATATTGTTGAATGTAAAAAGGAATTTCCTCTGTATTTATAGAGTTACCAAATTGTGCTAATAATTCGCTATATTCTTGGCTAGGATTTTTGGTATAGGTTTTAATGCTATTATTTCCGCAAAAACTACACTGATAATATAATATTTCTATTGTTTTTGTATTCCATCCTGTAGATTTGATATACTGGTTAAAAAAATTTAATCCTGATAAAAAGCCTTTTTGAATTAAAAATACACTCCATTGCTCGATTGTTTGTCGATCTTTTTTGCTGATAATTTCTTCTTCATCCGGTAGGCGATCGAGCATTGCTGACAATTTTAATTTTTCCAAATCTTGGCGATATAAATCACCAAAATTATGCTTAATTTTGTTATGCTCAATATAAGCAAGAATGCCGATATTAAAACCTACTTCAAATAAATATCCTAAATTTTTTGCTATCATGGCTGTTTATTAAGCGTCTAAAATTTTTTTGATTTCCGTTAAAAATGCTAAGGAGTTAAAATTTACCGTTTGTTGTATATGGGGAAATATCGATAATTTCCCAAAGGATTGATCCCCCATAATATTTTCATAAGGATCTAATTTTAAACTGATAGCTGTATTTTTTTCAAATCGCGAAAAATGAAAAAATGTTAAATATTGTAAAATTTCATTTTTTAGAGGATTATCATCAATTAAAGCAAGGCGAATATCCATATCATCGAGAATATCTTGATAGATATTCAATAGGGTAGAATAGGAAATAACTCCATTATAAAACCTTTCTTCTTTTTTCCCTACGCTAATACCATTAAACAGGTTAAAAAATACTACGGCTTCTTGCTTTTTATCATTAGATAATTTTAGTAATTCTTTGGTGTTTTGAATATAAAAAGATTTTCCTTTTTGTTCCGATTTTATTCGCACATAATATTTATCAAAAAATACTGGATATATTTTAATGTCTTGGCAATTTTTTTTCAAGGCTTTAATCAACATCGGAGACATAAAATATAAGCCTTCATTATCATCTTTTTGGGTTATATGTAATGTGCTAGAATAAGGTGTTTCAGCAATATATAAAAAGTGCCGATATCCTGCCTGATAAAGATTATATACTGTATCTACAAGAATGGGAGGGTCACTATATAAACGACTATTGCGATAATTATCTGAGAAAGTTTGCAAAACTTCTAGTTTAATATCATCTTTTTGGCGGGTAATACTGATTATTTCTCCTAATAAATTTGATATCCTTTTTTTGCGATTTTTAGTGCTTATTTTTGCGTCGGTTTGTAAGCTGGAAACTATAATAATAGCTAGTTTATCTAATACTTTTTCTGCTTGTTTATTTGGAATTTGAAATTTTTTCGGCAGTATTGAATATAAAGAATGTAATCCATTACTAATGGTAAATGTAGATATTTTTTGAACTCGAAAGCCTTGGGAATTCGCCAGATATTTTTCCTTGAATAAATGGCATAGTGATTTAGATAAGTTAGCCAGAATTTTTTCGGCTGGAAAAGGATTTTCATCGCTGCCTTGGTGCAGTCTTATCATGGGTATAAATAAGTTTTTTGCGGCTTTTTTCAATATAATATCTAAGCACATATAGGATAAAACTGCCCAAGTAAAGCTATAAATAAAAGCATGAATAGGATCTACATTATTGGAATTTAAAAATGTATTATTGTAACGGAATAAAATTAAATTATATGGCTGTAAATTCTTTAAATAATAATTCCAGCAGGGGTTAGTTTGGGGAACCCAGGCGATCGGTAATGCTTTGATTTTTTCTATGTCGTATTGCCAGCTAAATTGTTGGCTTTCTTCTGTGGTAAAATACCTAATATCTTCTATTTTAATGTTGCCATCTAATTTACATAAAGCATTTTCGTCAACAAAGGCATCTGCTATGGATATATATCTTAAACATTCTTTAGGATTTCTTTTTAAAACATCATTAAAGAATTGTTTATTAAACATAAGATTAATATCCCTCTCTAAAATTCCTTTTTTAATGGCAATTTGCAGAGGATAATTTTTACTAGGTAAAATTGTTTGCCTGTCTAAAAATTCTTTGAGAAATTTTTTGAGAATATTAATTTTATTTTGAATGTTATAGGTTTTAAAACCTTTTACCATTCCTCGCAAGATTTGCTGTTTGTTTGCATCGTTATCACTCTGCAATTTTGGCATGATTTTTGTTTGAAATTCTACAATTGGGTCATAATTTAAATCGTCGCTAGGATGATATTCTGGTGATAATGAATCTTTGTTACAAGCAAATATAAAAAAGTATAAAAATACTCGCCTTAATACTCTTTTGGCAAAAGATTCTTTGTTAACAGGATCTGCTATTTCTTTTTTATGGAGATCGCTTTCTGGGTTAATAATATCTATGTTATATTCAAACACTGATTGCCCGTTTTCTGTTTGCACTGGACCACCAAATTTTAATTTTATGCCAAAAACAAATTGAATTTCTCCTTGTCTTTTATCGGTGGTTTCTCCTAAATTACCTGTTACTATAGGAATAATTGGCAATGCATCTAATGATTCTGCCCGGGAAAAAATGTCTTTATAATTAAGATTTTCTCCTTTATAATTAACTTCATAATCATTGTCTGATTTGTTGGGGTCGCTGATGTATTCTTCTATTTTTTTTAGTCTTCTAATCAAATCACATAAATAAATAAAACCGGGTTTATCTGTAGTCTCGGTGTTGTCTCTTATATATTCTAAATACCTGATTTTTGCTTCTTTTTTTAGTTTCCCCAGACTTTCAGTATCTACTATTCCCATTAGTGTATGAAAATCTGACCAATTATCTATTTCTAATTCGTCGAGAATATCATAAAAAGTAGCTTTATCTTCTTCGTTGTCAATTTCTGGTTTACTATTAATATAATTTTCTAATCCTTGTTTTAAATTGTCTTGAAATTGATCTATATTTTTTACAGTTATAGTAATTTTGTGAAATTTTACCAAAGCAGCACTACCAGGGCGTGTATCATCTATAATTAATTTTTGTTTGGCTAAATTCTGAAATGGTAATTCAAAATTATAGGTAAAGCCTAAATTTTTGTTATTGCCCTGAAATTGGTTTAAATCGGTAGTTAAATTATCTACAAATTCTTGTAAAGAAATATTTTTATTTAGTAAAATAGTTTGTAAATGTTTTTGCAATTCATCTCTAATTTGATTAATTTGTTGGGGAAATATTGCTTTAAAATCTCCTGTAAAATTAATTGTCGCCGATCGCACTCCTTGGGCAGAGGATAAAGGATTTTGTGGCTTTAACTCAATTACTTTATTAACAATTGTGTCAATATCAATTAGTAAGCGATCGCTGCTGTCGGAAATACGAAATAAGTTATTATCGCGAATAACTCTTAATATTTTATCCAATAAATCCCTATAGGTTACTGTAACTAATTCATTATCAACCTCTTTTATCCTATTAACCATTTTTTTTCCTCTAGTCAAATATACTAAATTACTTAAATAGCTTTAGCAAAATTAATTTTTAACCATAATCTCACTAAACATGATTAATATTATATAATAATTTGGATAAACTCCAGTCCTTATCACCATGCTGCCCAGGGAAGAAATATTAAAAGGTGCCGAAAATCGAGATAGTTTAGCCCGTGTTATTGATAAAGCGGAAACTGCTATCAAAAC
>CAWUOF010000083.1:0-11001 GCA_963923765.1 uncultured bacterium
GAATAGGTTTACATATTATTTTCTTGATAAAGATAACATTAAATTTATTTAGAACAAAAATTAATCAAAAAATCACCCATATTGACTGAATTTTCTATTATCCTTGGTAATCAACAATAAATAATTTATGAATCCAACATTTTCTCCTTTACAAAAATTTTTAATCACTTGGTTATTAGTTTTAATAGCTGGCTGGGCTACGCTCAATTTTCTGGGATATTTTGGTGAACTTATCAGTATTTTAATTAGTGCGGGATTAATAGCTTTTTTATTAAATTATGCCGTAGCTAGAATTCAACGTATTTTACCACGAGCAGTAGCAGCAGCCCTAGTATATTTACTAGCAGGAATAATAGTAGCAGCAATTGGTTTAACTTTAGTACCGCCAGTCTTTACCCAAGCGCAACAGTTAATTATAAAATTACCAGAGTTATTAGAATCTGGACAAGAACAATTAGCGGATTTCCAAAAGTGGAGTATAGAACATAATCTGCCTTTTGATGTACATATTTTACAACAGGAATTATTTACCCAACTGCAAAACCAAGTACAAAAAATAGCTGCTCAAGGAGTTGGTTTTGTCGTGGGTACAGTTAACTGGGTATTAGATTTAATTTTAATTATAGTAATATCATTTTATATGCTCTTAGATGGGCAGAGAATTTGGCGAGGAATGACCAGTATTCTTTCTGTGCAAGTGCGACAAGTTTTAACCCAGTCTTTAGAATATAATCTGCAAGGGTTTGTGTCGGGGCAATTATTGTTAGGTTTATTTATGTCCATAACTCTATCCCTAGCTTTTTTCTCGTTACGAGTGCCTTTTTTCTTGTTATTTGCGGTGTTTATTGGTTTGCTGGAAATAATACCGTTTATTGGTGCAAGTTTAGGGATAGGAGCAGTTACAATTATAGTGGCTTTTATTGACTGGTGGCTGGCTTTACAAGTTTTGGGAATAGCTGTAACATTACAACAGATTAAAGATAATTTGGTTGCACCTCGTATTATGGGTGATATCACTGGACTATCACCGGTAATTATTTTTACTGCTTTGTTGATAGGTGCAAAAATTGGCGGGTTATTGGGAGTAATTCTGGCTATTCCCCTTACAGGTGTGGTAAAAAGTATTGTAGAAATTGTACTTGACCCCAAATTGCCGCCGCAAACAGGCTCGTTTTTTTATAATCCTTTAGAAGAAAATAATGGGGAAAAAAATAGGGAGACAATTATTAATTTTAAGTAATAAGTAGTAAGTAATAAGTAGTAAGTAAATAGGCAATATATATTATGAATTGGTGGCAGAAACTCCAAAAAAATCCTCTAGCTCGTTTGGGGGCTTTGTTGTTAATATGTTTCTATTTGGTGATAATTGTAGCTGATTTTTTTGCACCTTATGATCCATATATTACTCAACCTAATGGTTCTTTATTACCCCCGACTCGTATTTATTGGAATAATCAGGAAACTGGGCAATTTATCGGCCCTCATGTTTATCCGACTACTCAAGGGCCAGTGAATTTAGAGACGGGCGATCGCAAATTAAATGTAGATTTTACTAAACCTTCTCCTATCCGTTTATTTGTGCAAGGTTCTAAGTATAAATTATGGCAAATTCGTCTACCTTTACCACAAGTTAAACCAGTAGAAATAATAGATCCTAAAACTAAACAAACAGAAAAAATATCTCAAATTAAATGGGATGAAGTAGAAATATTTGGTGGTATTCCTAGTAATTTACATTTATTTGGAACTGTGGGAGAAGGTAAAATTAATATTCTCGGTACCGATGAACAAGCCCGCGACCAATTTAGTCGGATTATTTATGGTGGTAGAATTAGCCTTAGTATCGGGTTAGTAGGCATTAGTATTTCTTTTCCCTTGGGGTTGTTAATAGGTGGAATTTCTGGTTATTTTGGTGGCTGGCTAGATGCATTTTTAATGCGTTTTGTAGAAGTTTTAATGACTATTCCGGGTTTCTATTTATTAGTTGCCTTGGCTGCGGTTTTGCCCCCCGGTCTTAGTAGTGCCCAAAGATTTTTATTGATTGTGATAATTACTTCGTTAATTAGTTGGGCGAGTTTAGCTAGGGTTATTCGCGGACAGGTTCTTTCTATTAAAGAGAGGGAATTTGTACAAGCAGAAAAGGCAATGGGCGCTAATTCTTTGTATATTATTATTCGTCATGTTTTGCCACAAACTGCTAGTTATGTGATTATTTCGGCTACTTTATCTGTTCCTAGTTTTATTGTATCGGAATCGGTTTTAAGTTTAATTGGGTTGGGAATTCAACAGCCGGATCCTTCTTGGGGAAATTTGCTGTCTTTGGCGACTAATGCTTCTATTATGGTGTTGCAGCCTTGGTTATTGTGGCCTCCTGCGTTGTTAATTGTAGTAACTGTTTTGGCTTTTAATTTGTTGGGGGATGGCTTAAGAGATGCGTTAGATCCTCGTAGTGTACGAAGGTAATTTTCTCGATAAAATAATTTGAAATTATGTAAAATTATGGTTTTATTCTATGGGATGCTGACCGTAAAATGGTAAGGCTTCTGACCAGTGGGGACGTTTTCCCTGTTGCCAGTATAAATAAGCTAATTCTAATAAACTGGTAACGGATGCGCCTAAATTGTTTTCTACTGGTATTAGGTGATAGGCATTTGGGAAATTATCTAGGATATGTTGCCATTTTTCAGGGTCGATCGCAGTTTCTGGGAAAAGTTGAATTAAATTAGTATTTGAGGTGTTTTCTTGATAATTTATTTGATAAATAGCTACAAAAAATTGACCGCGCATAGCTGGCATTTGTAGGGCGATCGCTTTGCCGGTTTCTATTTGCGATCGCTGCGCCCAAGCCACAGCAGCTAAAGTGGAAATGGCAAATACAGGAATGTTTAACTGTTGGGCAAAAGTGCGGGCTGTTACTACTCCAATGCGGGTACCGGTAAAACTTCCTGGTCCTTTGGCTACGGCGATAAATTCTAAATCTTGCCAAGTTTGGGGCTGGATAAATTCCGCTAATTTTTGATGCATTAAACTAGATAGATCTCGCCCTAAATTCCAAATTTGACAGCGATCGCTACCGACAAAATTACTAATAGCTAACCCTAATTCTGGACTGGTTGTATGAATAGCTAAACTATATTTATTTTCTGCTATAGACATTTTTAACCTCGTAATTATAAGTTATTAGGTCATTAAGTTATTAGGTAATGGGAAATTGGGGGAAATTTAGTAAGGTTTTTAGCGTATTAACTACATAATTAACTAGCTAAAAATCTTACTATATATTGGATTTTTTTAAGTTGGGATTAACTCCCCAGGCCGCAATCTGGCCCATTTGCCCATGTCGGCTGTAAAGCTTTCACATCCTACTACGTCCCATTCCATTTCTATTTCATCACCATGAGAACGGATGTTAACATTTATACTAGGTTCTACTGGCTCAAAATTTGGGGTTTCAGTTAAATGTCTTTCTTGATGCTGCGTTTCTACGGCATGATACGTAGTGCAGCGATCGACGTAATGGCAGTTAACACAAATACACATAGTATAATCTCCATGCGATTTTATGTTAATCTAGCGCAAATAAATCTGTATGGCTAATTTTTTGTTGATGTATGGAAAAAATTTCATCTCGCCTTAGTCATTATTAATAATTACTTATTTGTAAAAAAATATGCAGCCCTTATTTTCTTATTTATCTCCGGAGAATTGGCCATTTAATTTAGCATTATTACCTGATTCTGCTTGTTTGGTAGGTGGTGCGGTAAGAGATGCTTTGTTAGGGCGCAATTCGCAACGATTAGATCTAGATTTTGTTATGCCATTAGAAGCGGTGAAAACTGCTCGTAAAATTGCTAAAATTTATCAAGCTGGTTTTGTATTATTAGATAGCGATCGCCAAATTGCTAGAGTGGTTTTTAAAGATTGTACAGTAGATTTTGCTCAACAAGAAGGGGAAAATTTAGAAACTGATTTACAACGACGAGATTATACAATAAATGCGATCGCCTATAACCCCTATACCCAAAAATTTATTGATCCATTACAAGGATGTAAAGATATAGAAGCCCGACTTATTCGCATGGTTTCTCGCCAAAATTTAGAAGATGATCCTTTACGAGTTTTGCGCGGTTATCGACAAGCTGCACAGTTAAATTTTACTATTGAAAATAATACTCGTGATGCAATTCGAGATTGTGCTTATTTATTAAATAATATAGCATCCGAACGGATTCATAATGAAATTAGTTATTTGTTAAATAATCTCCAAGGTGTGCCTTGGTTAATTGCAGCTTGGGAAGATGGAGTATTAAATCAAGTTTTTCAAATAGATATAACTGCAACAGGTATTAAACAATTAGTCAAAGTGGGGGAAAATGCTAAAATTATTTGGGAAAACTGGCCGCAGTTACAAACAGATTTATCGGCAGAAATTAGGGGAATAAATCCTTTAAGTTGGTTAGCTATTGCGAAATTAACGAGTTTGTTATCTCCAGGTACAGAAAAAACCGAATTAAATACAGATTGGTTAAAGGAATTAAAATATGCGCGAGGAGAAATTCGTGGAATAAATGCTTTATTACAATATTTACCACAAATGCGATCGGCAGCAGCAATAGCGGAATTTTCCCTCAGAGAACAGTTTTTTTGTTTTCGGACTTTAGGAGAAGGTTTTCCGGCTTTGGTGTTACTTTCTCTGGCTTTAGATACTCCTTTAGAGTCGATCGCGCCTTTAGTCGATCGTTATCTTAACCCTAATGATCAAGTTGCCCATCCCACCCCATTAATAAACGGACAAGAATTAATGCAAGCTTTACAATTACCATCAAGTCCTTTAGTTGGTTGGTTGCTTACTCAAATTCAAATTGCCCGTATAGAAAATAAAATTGCTACAGTTTCCGAAGCCCTAGAATTAGCCGCCGAGTTAATGGCGAGTTATCCGGGTTAAAACCTAGTATGAAGTTTATTAAATATTTATAAAATTATGCTGATAAATAGTTTATGGCGATCGTGATTGATTCTAAAATATAAGTAGTAGGGGTGCATCTTTGTAAAAAACCATATTTTAACTAGGCAAAATATCTAGGTTTTGTGCATAGTTTCCCAGGGGCGCTTAAGCGCAACAACAGTTTTTTAAACATAAAAGATACACCCAGTAGTAGTTTATCATTAGGTGAGATGTTATGCGTCACTCCACTGACAAAATAACCGACCATGATCCAACTATGGCAGATATTATTATCTTCTCCTTAGTTTCTTCTTGGGTAATAATTTTCGTGATTCTTCTCAGTATTTTTTAGTAGGTAATCATTATTGGTGGTAAATTTACCCTATAAATAGGAGCATTTCTAAACTTTTTAGAATAATATTGAGATGCTCCTAATATTTTTTGAGTTTTACTTTTATAATTATAAATTATTAACATATAATCCCAATTACAATGCATCGTAATCCCGTTTTACTAATACATGGCATCTTAGTACAAGCTAGAGTTTTTCGTAGAATGGCTAATTACCTAACCCGATCGGGCTGGGATGTCCACGCACTAAATTTAACTCCCCATTTAGGAGAAGTAGGAATAGATGAATTAGCTGTACAAATTGCCGATTATATAGATAAAAATTTTACCACAAAACAAACCATAGATATAGTAGGTTTTAGTATGGGGGGTATAGTTAGCCGTTACTATATCCAAAGATTAGAAGGCATTAAAAAAGTCCAGCGTTTTATCAGCATTTCTGCCCCCCATTATGGTACAAAAATGGCTTATTTACTTAATTCCCCTGGTTGTTTACAGATGCGCCCTGACAGTCCTTTTTTAGCAGATTTAAATCGGGATGTGGCAATGTTAGCCAAGCTAAATTTTACCTCTATATGGACACCTTGGGATTTTGTAATTGTACCGGCAAATAGTTCTAAAATGCCTGTGGGGAAAGAAGTAAAATTATCGGTAGTAATTCATGGGTTAATGACGCGCCATCCTGCTACTATTAAAGCAGTAGCAGAGGCGCTAAGGGAACCTTTTAAACCTTATCACCTACCTGATTAAATTCTTGACTACCAAATATGGCTTGGTAGTGACAATAATATTTAAATTCCAGTAAGTTATAGAAAGGATCTATTAAAAAAAATGTCCGATGTTCGGTAATTTCCCCAGCAAAACGCCGTTTAGGTTCTTGATAGAAAGATAGATGATGCTGTTGTGCCCTAGTTAAGAGATTTTCCCAGTCTATTTCTGAGAGGAAAATTAAGCCAAAATGACGGGGATAAACACTGGCTTGGGGTTTTAAAGGTTCCTTGGTAATATGGGCGACAATTTGATGTCCGTAGAGGTTCATAATAACAGAAGTGGGGCTTTCCCGACCAATTTCACAGCCTAAGCCATAACTATAAAATTCTTTGGTTTTGGCAATATCGTTAACGGGAAAGGCAAGATGAAATAAAATAGTATTGTTATTCATGGGAAACTACAGATGGTGAATTCTGAATCTATTTTTAATTATTCATTATTTGGTAATTCTTGGCTAGTGGCGATCGCCTTAAATACTATTTTACTTGGCGTTACTTTTCCCCTATTAAAAAAGTTACTTACCACTGGCGGAATATTTCACGCTTGGATCTTAGGTGTGATTATTTGGGGTAGTTTAAATTGGCAGGGATATTTAATTGTCACCTTTTATTTTTTAGTTGGTTCCGGAGTGACCCGAATTGGTTTAAAACAGAAAGAAGCGGCGGGCATTGCCGAAAAACGTTCTGGGGCAAGGGGACCCGAAAATGTTTGGGGTTCGGCTTTAATAGGAACTATTTGTGCTTTACTGACTTTAATTCCTGGAGAAATTAGCGGAAAATCAGCCTGGTTTTTGCCTTCTTTGTTATTATTAGGTTATGTAGCTAGTTTTAGTACCAAACTTTCTGATACTTGTGCTAGTGAAGTGGGGAAAGTGTACGGAAAAAGGACGTTTTTAATTACTACTTTTCAACCAGTAGCTAAAGGTACAGAAGGGGCAGTGAGTTTAGAGGGTACCTTAGCTGGGGTGATAGCTTCGGCGGCGATCGCTTGTCTTGCTTGGGGGATAGGTTTAATTAACTTTAATGGGGTAATAATTTGTATAATTGCGGCGTTTATTGCTACTAATTTAGAGAGTATTATCGGTGCAACTTTACAATCTAAATATAGTTGGTTAACTAACGAGATTGTCAATATTATTAATACTTTAATAGGGGCGATCGTTGCTATTTTATTAGCTTGGATATTTCTAAAAAATTAGCGATTAGGGGGTGGGAATTACCCACCCATTGACCTAGATAATTACTAGATAATTACTAGATAATTAGATACTCAAATAGCGGCGAATAAAAGCTTCTAAGGTTTCTAAATTGATTTGAAAAACCGATTCTAAAGTATTAATTTCATCGGCTGTACAGAAAAATTCATTACCTAACAAAGCCCGGAGAGTTCCTAATCCTTTGCCCAGCTTAGGATTTAATAATCCAGCGAAGGATCTTAGCCCATCAAAGGCTACTATAGGTGGATTAATAATAACGGGTTCTCGGTTAAAAATTTTCCCAAAGATAACAGGAATATCTTCACGTTTCAGAATTTCCGGGCCACCAACTGGAAATATTTTATTAATAGCGCGATCGTTGTTAATAGACTTAACAGCTATTGCCGCTAAATCATCGGTACTAATAACAGAAACACGATTTTTGCGATCGCCAATTAACAAATAAATACCTGTTTCCCGTAATCTTTCTGCAAAAGGCAACAAATCCGTATAAAAACCAGAAGGACGCAAAATAGTATAATTTACACCACTAGATTGCAAGTATTTTTCTACTTCTCTTTTCGCTTTAAAAGTTGGTGCATCTTCATATCCCCTATCTGCGCCTAGTACAGAAATAAACACAAATTGTTGCACACCAAATTCTTTAGCACAGTCTATTAATTCAATATTAGCGCGATATTCAATTGCTGAAATAGCATTGCGAGAACCATGAGCGCTAATAATGTATTGTACTCCTTGACAAGCTTTTTTGATATCTCTTTCTCGATCTAAATCACCGATAAATATTTCGGCCCCAAGATTTTCTATTTCGCTATAGCGAGAAGTTAAACGCACAAAAGCCCTGACTGGCTGATTTGCATGACGCAGCGATCGAACTATCCGACGTCCTAAACTTCCTGTAGCCCCTGTTACTAAATACATCTGTCGTTTTTCCTCGTTGATTTTGACTTACCTATTCTGTATTTAAAATGTTTATTATAATCTGCCCATACCTAAAACAGCAAGCTGAAAAATCCATAAGCATTGTACTATCATTACAGTATCTTACTATTTGTTTCTATAAATGTCACCTAATTTATTTATAAGTTTTATCAAACTTTCAGCAAATTACCCAATATTTTTGGGTACAATCATATATAATATAAATATTTTATTATAATTATATTTATGTTATATTATTAAATATGATTTATTTTTATCTTAATTTATCGGATATTTATAGCTCAAAATAGTCCACAATATAATAAAATATAAATAAAATCTTTAATACCAAGCAAATAATAGCTCAACAGAGATAACCTATCATTATAAGTAATCAATACTTTTTAAATGCACAGATCTTGATTACTCGGCTTATCTGTAAAACCTAATAACCAAAAGATTAAGATATGTGAAATTTTTTCTATAAGTAACTACAAGGAGTAAGTAAAAATACGGTCAAACTTATTCATAATCACAAATGTAAAAACAAATGGTAACAAAAAATGGTAACAAAAAATTGTTACATTAGTTACACTAGATACGCTGCACCATAGATGATCACAACTATTGCCATTGTCCCGGTAATTTGGCAATACAATCATTTTTTCATTTTAATACCAATAAAAGCCATGCAAAAATATTTTTTTCACCTGGAACCTTTAGCATTACTCGCCCTAATTACCTGCCTAGAGTTCCAAAAAATTTCTCTGACAGAAGAAACTAATCTAACTGCCCTCAACGTTATCACCGAGGTGAGAATGCTTTCGCAACGTACAGCATTATTAGCTTCGCGACTGGTATGGAATAAAAATATTGACGAACCAGAAAAAATTCGTCAAGAACTATTCCAGGCTGTAAATTTAATGGAAAAATTATATAACGGATTAATTCATGGCGACTCCTCCATAAACTTAAAAGGTGAAATATCACCTATACTCGCAGCTAAATATTTTCATCCACCTATTCATTTAGACAAACATCTCCGCAACTATATTTATGAAATTAGAGAACTACTCTGGACAAACGATACAGAATTAAAACCCGATAATCCTCATCTACATTACATTATAACTGCCGCTTCTACAGATTTATTCACAAGTTTAGATGCAGTTATATATGAGTATCAAAAACAACATAAAGCCGACCAATTAGTACATTTACTACATCAAGCTGAAGTTTATGAAAATGCCCAATATATTGCTAATGAAGCACAATTTACTGCCGATAATGCCAGGATAAAAAATAAAGAGTTGGAACAAACTTTATATGAGTTACAGCAAACCCAAGTAGAGTTATTAAAAACCGAAAAAATGGCGAGTTTAGGTGAATTAATTGGTGATATTTGTCAACAAATTATGCACCCAATTAACTTTATTTGTGGTAATTTAATTAATGCTCATAAACATAGCCATGATTTAGTAGATTTAATTAAACTTTACCAACACCATGATATGACGCTTTTGCCAGAAATTAAATCTCATGCAGAAGAAATGGATCTTAATTTTGTTCTGAAAGAATTACCAAAAATGTTATCGGCAATGAAAAAAAATGCTGGATATATCCGACAATTAGTGGTAGCTTTACAGAGTTTTTCTCGTATTGATGAAGGGGGAGAACTTAAAACCATTGATATTAATGATGTGATTGATAGTAGTTTATTTATTTTAACCAATCGTTTACAAGCTAAACCTTGGCGTTCTGAGATTGAAATAGTAAAAGATTTAAGTACTTTACCAATGGTGGAAAGTTACCCAGGAAATTTGCATCAAGTATTTATTAATATTATCAGTAATGCCATTGATGCCATAGATCAACGCATTAATAACCCTGATAATTCTCTGAAAATAAAACTATGGGAACGTCAAGAAAATTCTGCTTTACCTACAAGTAATCATCCTAATATTACTATTCGCACAAAAATGTTTCATCCTGATTATGTGACAGTAAGAATTAGTGATAATGGTATTGGCATGACTGAATCTACTAAAAATAGATTATTTGAACCTTTTTTTACTACTAAAATGATGGGTAAAGGTAAGGGTTTAGGATTATCTATTAGTTATCAAATTATAGTCGAAAAACATGGCGGTTCTATCTGGTTTGAAACAACTTTAGGAAAAGGTACTGAATTTTGGATTGAAATTCCTCTGCGGCAAAATCCCAATCGTTCTAATTATAATCATATTCATATCAAACATGACAAACACCATCTATCCGATATTTTATCCGGAAACGGAGGAATAGGAAAAGCCGGAGAAAAAATGTCATCATCTGAGTTTCGGCATCAATACTTGTCTTAAGTTATTTAAGGCTAAAATTCCTAATTTCAATTGTTGCTAAAAATTGTCCAGTTGTAAAGTATGAACATTATATTAGTAATAGGTTGCGTCAGAAATAAAGCTAAAAAGCAAAAGCTTAAAAGCAATGGTAAAAGTTTTAATATCTGACGCCCAATCATTTATTATCCTAATTTAATAGGATGAGGAATTTTTATTAAAATAACTAATAATTATTGCTAATTTAACTATTTTTTTTTCCAAATAATGCAATATACAAGGGAACAGAGAACAGTTTAAATAAAACCATTTTTATCGTTTAAATTGGCTGTAACAGTTTTCCCCGGCTGCGTGGTTTATTTTCCTTGAGATGTTAAAAAATTTTTTTATCTTTTAAAATATCCTGTTTATTTATCACTTTTCCTTTTTTTTCTATTTCCGATTACCTTTTTATTTTATAT
>CAWUOF010000084.1:0-10983 GCA_963923765.1 uncultured bacterium
GGGTGATTTTACAAAGCGATCGACTACTCCAACAGTTAATAATTCGATATTGTAGCGTTATATGCTACTATAATTTGTGATAATCTTTAACAAACAAAACCGATAAAGTTAAATAACTTATGTCTAAAGATACTTCTTTTTTTGCTACTAAATCCTCTATTGATACTAAATATAACCCAGATGCTCAATTAATCCTTTATCCGGGTGATGTAAATAATTTTTTACCGACAATACCCGATCGATCTCTTTCCCTCATTATTACATCTCCACCCTATAACTTAGGGAAAGAATACGAAAAACGAGTTACTATAGAAGACTATCTAAACACCCAAATTCCCCTAATTAAAGAATTATATCGCATTCTGCGGGATGATGGCAGTATATGTTGGCAAGTGGGTAATTATGTACAACAGGGAGAAGTATTTCCTTTAGATATTTTCTACTATCCTATATTTAAACAATTAAATTTTTATTTACGAAATCGAATTATTTGGCGTTTTGGGCATGGTTTACACGCATCTAAAAGGTTTTCCGGTCGTTATGAGACTATTCTTTGGTTTACTAAAAGTGATAAATATATATTTAACTTAGATTCTGTGCGTGTACCTTCAAAATATCCAGGAAAACGTCATTTTAAAGGAGAAAAAAAAGGGGAACCATCGGGCAACCCTTTAGGTAAAAACCCATCAGATATTTGGGATATTATTAAAAATGATTGGCAAGCAGAAATTTGGGATATTCCCAATGTCAAATCAAATCATCCCGAAAAAACCAGCCATCCTTGTCAATATCCCGTAGAATTAGTAGAAAGATGTGTTTTAGCTTTTACTAATGAAAATGATTGGGTTTTTGACCCCTATTGTGGTGTAGGGTCGTCATTAATTGCGGCAGTGAAACATAATCGACGGGCAATGGGAAGCGAGAAACAAGAAGAATATGTTAAAATAGGGCGCGATCGCCTGACAGCGTATTTGAATGGCACCCTTAATCTTAGACCCCTGGGTAAACCAGTACATACACCCACAGGAAAAGAAAAAATCAGCCAAATTCCTGATGAATGGAAACCAGATAAAATTTCTCGTAATTTATCACCAGGGCAACAGCTAAAACTATTTGAAAAAGAAGAATAAATATTTTAATTTCACACCCTCATCTACCACCTTTACTTTTATTAGTAGAGATGGTAAAATATTTCTCGAATCAGCAGCATTAACTAATGAGGGTGAAAAAAAATCAGAGGTGATGAGAGAAAAAATCTCAACACCCCTAAATTACAGATACAATTAAACCTTCGCGGGCGAGAATTGCATTTGGGCAACTTTTTGCTACCTCTATAGCCAAATTATCCAGAAAATCATCACTATGATTAGGATCGTGATGAAAAACTACAAATCTTTTCACTCCAGCGACTTTAGATATCTTTAAACCTTGTTGCCAAGTTGAATGACCCCAGCCAACTTTCGGCGCTTTAGGATGATGATATTCCTCATCAGTGTACATAGCATCATAGATCAAAAGATTAGCATCGCGGGCTAAATGCAAAACATTTTCATCCATGCGATCGGGGAAATGTTCCGTATCAGTACAATAAAATATCGAATGTCCTTGCCAACTAATTCTATATCCCATCGCGCCATTAGGATGATTAAGCGGTCCGGTTTCAATAGTAATATCATCCAAGTGGATAGTATCGCCACATACTATATCGTAAAACTTCATATCCGCCTGCATTCCCTGAAGAGGTACAGGGGAATTTGGGTGTAATATTCTCTCAATAAAATGGTGTTTCATTGACTCCGACTCAACCGGAACTGCCCCATAAATATGAAAACAATTACCTTGGATAAACGCCGGAGTAAAAAAGGGAAAACCTTGGATATGGTCCCAATGATAATGGGTAAAAAACATATAGGCTTCCACAGGCATTTGCGACACCAGGCTTTTACCTAACACCTGCAAACCCGTACCACCATCAAATATGAGGCGTTTACCGCCTACTCGTATTTCTATACAAGAGGTATTACCGCCGTAGCGAACCGTGTCTTTTCCGGGGGTAGGGACACTGCCCCTTACCCCCCAAAACTGCACAACAAACTCGGAAGAAAGGCTGGTTTCCATACTGGCTTTCAAGTCGGTCAAATATGTTTAGATATTATGTTATAAGCGACGGTAATGCCGTCTTAGGGAAAAACCAAAGTACCGCATTGACCCTGATGGCGTAACAAATGATCACAAAGTACTAATGCAATCATAGCTTCTACCATAGGCACTGCCCTGGGTAAAACGCAAGGGTCATGGCGTCCTTTAGCAGCTAAAACAGTTTCCTCACCGGCATCTGTTACCGTATGTTGTTCTTTACGAATAGTAGCAGTAGGTTTAAATGCTACTCGTAAAATGATGTTTTCGCCATTAGAGATACCGCCTTGAATTCCCCCAGATCGGTTAGTCCGGGTGCGTATTTCTC
Source organism: uncultured bacterium (assembly GCA_963923765.1). Lineage (GTDB taxonomy): Bacteria > Cyanobacteriota > Cyanobacteriia > Cyanobacteriales > CAWUOF01 > CAWUOF01. The sequence goes on from CAWUOF010000084.1 coordinate 2,465, forward strand.
CATTATCTATGTAGAATTCGTCATTATGTTGACTACCTGTTAGTAATGTACCAGCAAATCCGGAGCCTATTTCAAAGCCTTTACTAGCAGGTAAAGACATGACAGCTTTAGCTAAATCAGCTTCTAGTTTATCAAAAACTGGTTCCCCTAATCCTTTAGGTACATTTCTGGCTACGCATTCTACGACTCCGCCAATAGAATCTCCTTCTCGTCTTACCTGTTCTATCAGTTCTATCATCTTCTTTGCAGCTTCGGCATCCGGACAGCGCACAATATTACTTTCTACTTGTGCCATTGTAACGGTGTTGGGGTCAACAATACTGTCTAGGTTTTGGATGCTTTTAACATAACCAATTATTTCTACATCAGCTACTTGTTTGAGGATTTTTTTAGCGATCGCCCCGGCTGCAACTCGTCCAATAGTTTCTCTAGCAGAAGATCTTCCTCCTCCCTGCCAATTGCGGATGCCATATTTTGCATCGTAGGTAGCATCTGCATGGGAAGGGCGATATTTTACTGCCATTTCATCGTAATCTTGCGATCGAGTATCTTGGTTTCGCACTAGCATAGCTATGGGCGTTCCCAGGGTTTTACCCTCAAATACTCCTGAGAGTATTTCACAGTTATCTGCTTCTTTGCGAGGAGTAGTAATTTTACTTTGTCCAGGACGACGCCTATCTAATTCTACCTGTATTTCTTCTTTGGTAATTTCCAGTAGTGGCGGACAACCATCAATGACGACACCAACGCCGCCACCGTGAGACTCACCAAAAGTAGTAATGCGAAATAAATGGCCGAAAGTATTGCCCATAGCGATCGAGTGAAACTTAGATAATCTATTGTAACAACGATAACTGATATTTAGGTGATATGAGACTGTAAATAGGCGCGATCGACTTTTTGGGATAATAATAAATCTATCCTTAGCGCTACTAACACTAGCCTTTTAAAAATTATGTTACGCGAATATCAGCTTACCAATTTTAAAGCCTTTTCTGGCCCCGAAACTATTCCGATTCGACCCATTACTTTAATCTATGGGCCAAATTCTTCTGGTAAAAGTTCGATTTTACAATCTCTGCTTTTACTTAAACAAACTTTACAAGATGCCGAAAACCCTGAAACTCTTTTACTTCCTAAAGGTAATCTTGTCAACCTTGGCACTTATCGTGATTTTATCCATCGCCATGATATTAATCAAGATTTTTCCTTTAAAGTTCTTTTAGAAATAGATAAACAAACAAATACTAATTTATTTAACGGAATTTTCCCCGAAAATTCTCAACAAAATCCCCTTTTAGGTTTGCAAGTTACCTTTAATTACAATAAAGACTCTACCCAGATTAATTTTTCGACGATTGATTTATTTATTGGTCAAGATTTATGGCCTGCTGTTGTTTATAAAACTGAAGAAGTTACCGATACTAATCCCTTATATCTACAACTACCAGATAATTTTACTACAGCCGAACCGACAAACGCTCCTAAAACTATTTTAAAAATTCAGGAAATTAACTATAATTATAGGTTTTGGCAAGATTGGTGGCAGCGATCGGAAAAACCCCTGGCTAATTCTATTTTTACCCAATTTAGCGAAACCTTACGCAACCCCCAACTATTATTTAATTATCCTAGCATTAAAAATAGACTAACCACAGAATTGCAAGAATTACAAAATTATTTATATAAAAATGTTAAACAATTAGAACAACAACCCCCAGAAATGCGCGGCATGGTAGAAAAACGTTTACGAGAAATCACCTTATTAATGCAATTGTGGCAGAGGTTTGAAAATTATACCTTTGATAAGGCAATGGCAGATATATCTAAGTTAAATCATTATTCTTTTCTTTCCTATCGAAATTTTTTACCGATCGCTTTAGGAGGAATGCGGGCTGATGAGTCTATAGAAACAGAAATTAGATACTTATCTGGCGTTTACAAACGAGTTTGGACACCAGATTTATTAAGTATTACCCTATTAGCTTGTTCTCAATTTCGTCGCTTCCTGGAAAATGTAATTTATATCGGACCTTTACGAGATTATCCCGAAAGATTATATATTTTAGGGAATTCCACTAAACAGGTAGGTAAGTCGGGAAAAATGGTCTCTGATTTATTATTTAAAAATCCCGATTTGTTAAAAAAAGTCAATGAACAACTTAACCGCTTTGGCTTAGGATATGAATTAAGAGTATCTGCTTTTAAAGATGATGAAACTTCAGAAGATAGCGATGTTTTTGCCTTGCGTTTAGTTGACAAATGTAGTCAAGTTAATGTTAGTATTCTCGATGTGGGTTTTGGCATTAGTCAAGTATTACCAATTATTGTACAAAGTATGCTTTCTCGTCATACTACTTTACTAATTGAACAGCCAGAAATTCATATTCACCCCCGTTTACAAGCTGAATTTGGGTCACTATTAGCAGAATGCATTAAACCGCCTTATGAAAATAACTTTATCATTGAAACCCACAGCGAACATTTATTATTACGTCTGCAAAAATTAATTCGTAAAGGCGAGTTAAAACCAGAAGATGTAGCAGTAATATATGTCGATCGCACTGCCGAAGGTTCTAAATGTTTAGAGTTAAGAATAGATAGCGAAGGAGATTTTATAGACTCCTGGCCTAATGGATTTTTTGAAGAAGATTTTAATGAAATTTTTGAATAAAATACTAGATTTTAACTGGCTAAATTACAGCTAAATTATAGCTAAATTATAGCTAATAATTATCTAATAAAAACCTGTCTTGCTGTTTCCTCCTATTACCTCATCTCTTCCCCATTCCCCGTTACCTATTATTATGTTAATGCGAATAATTCTATTACCATCTGTAGTTAGCACAATACCAGAAAATCAAATAGGTGTGTATATTTTAACTATCAAATTATTACAAGAATTAGAAAAAAATGGGATAATTCTTGTAGACGATCGCAATAGTATCAAAACCGCTTTATCAGAAGGTATTTCTAAATGGCCAGAAAAATTTAGAATACCAGCCCAAAAACTACTAAAACAATTGTGGAAGAAAAACCGTTTTGTGGAAGTTTCTCTCCATGAAGATTTACCTATACATTGCGAAAATAAAATCTGTCAACCTTGTATTAAAATAGCTAAGGAATATTTACCTTTAGCAGTATTAGCACGTCATGTATGTAATCAATGTGCTAATAAGCATTTGCTAGAATTGCCTATCGTGAAAATAGTAGATATAGAAGAATATGCTATAGATGATTATTTTCGCTCTAAATTAGACGATCGAGGCTGTATTCTTAGTAATGGGGAATGGAAACAAGATAAATTTGAACAGGAAATTTTAATTCCCCTCTTTAGAGATGCCAAACATATCAAAATTTACGATCGATGGATAGGTCGTTCTATCTTGACACCCAATGGCGATAAATATAAACTTACTTTAGAATGGATCCATAAAGTATTTTTAGAAAAATCCCGTTTAGGTTTAAGTGGAATTTTTGAAATATATACAGGTTGTCAGTCTACCGCAGATCTATCTGATACTATTACCGCCTTAAGACAATTAGAAATAGAAATACAAAAAATTCATGCTAATTTTAAAATAATTATTAAAAATGAAAATAATAAAGGACAAATGCCCCACGATCGCTATTTGATTACTAATCAAGTAGCCATAGCTATTGATAGAGGTTTTGATTTAATATTAGATAATAGAAATACTAACTATCCTCGACGTTTACGAGATCTACGTATAGATTATTGTAACGACCCTAATAAAATAGAACAAATTGTACGCAATTTACCGAATGTATAATTAATCACAAAATATGATATAACCTGAGTCAAGATAAAAATCGCATTTTTTACCAGCAGCATACAACAAAATCAACTGGAAAAAAGTAAAGAATTTTTAACCAAAAATGATAATAACTTACCAAATCAGGAGAAATAGTTAAAAGTTGAGTAGATAAATTAGTCAAAGTCTATAAAAAAAACGGTAAAATCAAAAATAAATAATCTAGGTAAATGTATGTTTACTACTATAGAATTTATGATAAGTACAAAAGATCAGTACCGAGTTTAGCCGGATTAGGAAACGGCAGAAACAATTAGGCGATCGCCTCTTTACAAAAAATCATATTTTTATAATGTTATTAAACAGCAACAATAGTTATAAAATTTGTAATCTAATCTACTTTTTATAGGTTGAGCATTTAGGAATAATTCGTATATAAATCATATAAACTGAATATATATATAAATTTATTGTAATAAATTTTAGTACAAAATCTTATTAATTTAATTTTGTTTTTTATGATATAATCAAATTAGGGTAAGTATTATTTTTTCAAAAAATACCATATATATTTATCTTCTCTATGAATAGGAAAAACTTTCAAGGATTTGTGATTTTATAATTTTCCTTAATTATAGAGGGCGGCTGCTTGCTTTAAATACTTAGACAAAAAATATCTCTCCTTCTATGTAAATAAATTCCTTCGCGTTGTGTGTAATTAACACACCCACTTGCAAACTTTTAGGATGTTTTATGAAAATTCTAGTAGTAGAAGATGACTCAATGCTGGCTGAGACTTTAGCAACAGTTTTATCTCAATCAGTTGATAATGTCGATTTTGTTACAGACGGAGAAACGGCTTGGGAAGGAGTACGATCGATTAACTACGATTTGATTTTACTAGATGTGATGATTCCTAAGTTAGATGGCGTTAGTCTGTGCCGTCGCTTACGTTCTTATGGCTATAATCAACCTATTTTAATGATAACAGCTTGCGATAGCACCCAAGATAAAGTGACGGGATTAGATGCTGGTGCAGATGATTATATAGTTAAGCCGATCAATTTACCTGAATTATTAGCGCGAATTCGGGCATGGAAACGCCGAGAAATGGGGGCAGGGTCTTTGATACTCAAATGGGGTGATTTGCGTTGTGACCCTAGTACCTACGAGGTAAGCTACCAAGGGCAGCCGGTACATTTAACAGCTAAAGAATATTCTTTATTAGAATTATTTTTACGTAACGGGCGGCGAGTCTTGTCTCGTAGTACGATCGTTGAACATATTTGGGATTTACAACATCTCCCCCAAGAAGACACAGTAAAAAGCCATATTAAAAGTTTACGCCAAAAACTCAAAGCGGCGGGCGCTCCTAATGATTTTATTGAAACAGTCCACAGTATAGGTTATCGCCTTAAACAAATAATTTAGTTGTTTATATAAAAAAATATTATTAATTCTGCACGATTTCTGCACGATTTCTACCTTAGATCTTTGTTTTCAATTGGTTAACTTGTACTTAACCCAAGGTGATATGACCTTAGATTTTTGGTTAGTTCGCTAGACGGCCAAAACTAGGTTATTTACTAAGGATAAATACAGAGCTATTTGTTTTATTTATGGTTATCTCTGTATAAATACATAAAATGGCGATCGAACATCTATTTGGTATTTAAATATACCATTTATTTTAAAATATCACAGATTAATCATGGAGGTTATTAATAAAAAATAAAATTTTCAGGTTTAGGTTTTTATTGAGATTTTTTCATAATTTACATCAGGGAGGATTTAAATATGTCCAATTATGAATATTACTTTAAATCTCATAATTCTGGCCAATAAAATAAATTAACCAATCAAAAACAGCAAAAGGCTTTTTAGAAAAGGCAAATACCTATAAACAAAATAGCCAATTACTAAATTAAAAACCATCAAGCCTATTGGTTAAATTTTCCCAGTACAGCAAACAAAAAAATATAGTAAGTCTAAATCATATTAATTAGATTTTACTTTCTTGCCAGACTCTCATATATATTTTGGATAAAGATTTTTTCAATTAAATAAATTTATTTTATCCAGGGATTTAGACGCTATATATAACTAGGAAAAGATAGGTATATTTCCAATTATTGCATAGTTTATGCACATCCTATGAATACCGTAAATTTTTCTAAATCAATGTGTCGTCTATGTCAGCATTACAGCTTGGAAGGAAGACGAGGTGGTCACTGCGATCGCTTAGGAGATGTGATAGTTCAAGGTCAATGGAATGCTTGTAATTTTTATATCCCACCCTTTGCACCTGCTTGGGAATTAATAGAAATAGAAGATATAAATATTAATTGGCATAAGTTAAATCTTGAGGCAGAAGAAGATATGATATGGGCAGAAATTAAGTAATATGATTTTACCTTTGAGCAACCATTGTTTTCGATCGCCGCTACAGATATTCATAATATATAAAACCTACATTACTAACTTATCTGTAGTTAGTAGAAGAAATGGTGATAGCAATGAAACGACATGAATTACTACAACTATATGCAGACGGAAATAGAAATTTTGCCCAAATAAATCTAGGGCAAATCAATCTCCGTTATATCAACATCAGCAACGCAGATTTATGGAAAGCCAATCTATGCCAAGCTGATTTAACAGGAGCAAATCTCAAAAATACAGATTTAAGCGGTGCCGATTTATGGAAAGCTAAATTATCCAACGCCAATTTAACAGAATCTAACTTAGCCAGGGCAGATTTAACAGAAGCTAATCTGCAAGAAGCCATGTTAGTCAAAGCCAATTTATGTGAAAGTAATTTAGCTGGAAGCATATTACTGAGAGCTAATTTATCTGAAAGTAACTTAGCTGAAGCAATGTTAATGGGTGCTAACTTATCAGCAGCTAACTTATCGGCAGCTAACTTATCAGGAGTTAATTTAGTGGGAGGAATTTTATTAGAAACTAATTTAAACCGCGCAAATTTAGCAGGTGTAGATTTAACAGGTGCTTATTTAATGAATGTAAATTTTAATCATGCCAATTTAGATGGCGCAATTATGCCAGATGGCAATATCTGGGAAGAAAGCGAATATTTTAGCCAGTCTTCCAAATGGTCAGAAATTAATCTCTCATCGGAAGACTTAGTATTTACATCAAGCAATAAATTTATAGATTTTTCTGCCTATGCATAGGATAAAGGATCTTTAATTCCTAATTCTGCAAAAGCTGCCAAACGCAAGCGGCAAGAATCGCAAACGCCACAAGCTACTTTGCCACCATTATAACAAGACCAAGTTTTTTCCCAAGATACTCCTAATTTATTTCCTAGTTTGATAATTTCCGTTTTTTTCAAATTAATCAAAGGTGTAATAATAAGTATAGGTTCTCCTTGCCTGCCTTGTTTTGTTCCTAGTCTATAAATTTCCTGCATAGCTTGAATATAGTCAGGGCGACAGTCAGGATAGCCAGAATAATCTAAAGCATTTACTCCAATATAAACTCTACTAGCACCAATAATTTCTGCTGATGCCAGAGCAAAGCTTAAAAATATAGTATTACGAGCAGGCACATAAGTAATGGGAATATTAGCCGACATTTCCTCGATACTACGATGGGATGGTATGGCGATGCGATCGTCTGTTAATGCGGATCCTCCCCACTGACGCAAATCAATGCTAATTACTTGATGATTGACTACACCGGCAATTTTAGCAATTATGGCTGCTGATTCTAATTCTCGGCGATGGCGTTGTTGGTAGTCAAAACAAAGGGAATAACACTCACACCCATCTGCTTTAGCTTGGTATAAAACTGTAGAAGAATCTAGTCCCCCGGATAATAAAATAATTGCTTTCATTGGCTACTTCCTAAGTGTTAATGGCTCAGATTCGGCTGTTTATTATTTTGCCATAGAAAGCTTTTGAGTGGTTAATTTTAACAGAAAAAAAATATTTTTTTGAGGATTTCCTGTGTAATTACTGTTTTTAAAATTAATAATCTTTGGACTTGTAAAAATGTAATCTACCAAAGCCTAAAAATTGACCATGCACTTTTTCGCCTGGGGGAAAAGCTGTAACTCCAAATAAATATATTCCATCTAATCTAGGATTTCTGATAGGTTCCAAAGCTATAGTAATAGTTTGTCCAGGAGAAATTGGCGGGTCAAATATTAAAGACATGGTATTATTTTTATTATCTCTTATTACTTGTTTTAGAGATAATTCTGTTTCTTTTTGACCGGATATTTTGCCATATACTTTACTGTTTTTTAGGTCAAATTCTATTGTCTCGCCGCCTTGATGTTGATTAATATTTAACTTGGCTAAAGGTTCTCCGGCGTTGTCTGGCAGATTGATGGTAAAATAATAGGTTGCTCCCCATATATATGTGGTGTTAGAAGTAGTTCTAGCCCCGGCTAAACGGGGAGGATTAACAAAGTAAACAACACCATCTGATAGTTGTACTGCTTCTGCTAATTGATATAACATTAATATTTCAATTAGGGCGATCGTGCTATATTTGCCTAGATATTTACCTATATATTTGTTGCATAATTTAGAAATTCTCATTGGACCCTACCAATTTTAACTAAATTAATATCTGTAGTTATATTATACTCTAAATCCTACAAATGCCTCAACTAAATTAATTATATATCTAGTAGGGTGCGTCAGAATTTTATACCTAAATTACATAGCTTAAATTTTACGTCTAACGCACCCTACATACTAAATTAATTAT
>CAWUOF010000085.1:0-10952 GCA_963923765.1 uncultured bacterium
AGTTAACCTAGTTATCTGAGTAATAAATTTTGGTCTGACGCACCCTACCAGGCTGGTTGCCAATTTTATTAGCATGAAACAGCCCTGGGGCAGGGGGGAGGGGGAATAATATAAAAAAGGTTGGTGAGGAAGTAATTTTTTGCATATTTATTGCTGGTAAATTTTTAGGTTTTTAAAGTTGTTGATAGTTGAGATTTTTCTGTCACCTTTTCATAACTTTTTTGTGCCTTACTTTTTTGTTCCTTGTTATCTATTTTTAGCTATGATTTGATTGTAAATTCCCTAATTTACTGGGTTTTCTAAGAATCTCGTAATTTTAAGCCTATACCTTCTCGACGATTACGTAAATCATAATAAATAACTGCTTTTACAGCTTGCCAAAAAGGGGCTAAAATTGTTCCTAGTATAGATATAACGATTAAACTTAGTAAGAATAATCTAAAAAAAGTAGCTATAGCATTTTCTGGTGATGATGTTGTTGTTACTAAGGATAAAAATGTGAAAAATGTCGGAATTATTACTACTGCAAATATAGGTAATGTAATTAAATAACATACTAATAAAATTAGTTGAATTCGTAGTGCGGAACCTTTGCTTAAGTCCCAAGTGCGGTTAATTGTGGTAATTGCATCTACTTCGCTTTCTATTGCTAGAGGTAATTCGGTAATTAATAGTCGTGATTGAAACCATAATTGGGCTACTAAGCTAACTAAATTCATTATTAATTGTAATAAAACTGTCAGAATACCAATTATATCACTATTATTACGAAAAGTAGCAGAAATAACTAATATGGGTATAAATAGAATAATGGTGGATGCCAAAGATATACATATATTAATACCTGTTAAAATTAATCCGGTTAAAAATCCTGTGCCTAAAAATTTCCACATTCTAGGTTCAATGTGGGAAAGGGAAGTTTTTGCGGTTTCAGGTTGATTGATTAATTCTCGAAATGCCAAGCGGGAAATTTGGGCATTAATTGTTAAGGCTTTTGCCCAGCCATAAACAGGTATGAACCACCATAATAAGGCTTGAAAAGCGAGACTAATATATAATTTGAGATGGGAACGATAAAGTATTAATGCGGTAGTCACAACGTTACCGACATTGAGGGGACGCATGAGGTTTTGGGACATAAAAATATTAGTGGTGGTAATAGTATGATAATTATTGTAATTTTAAGCTAAGGTAAGCTAGAAATAGGGAAAATTTTAGGAAAATTTTTGATTAAATTTTATGAATATTCAGCGTTGGATTGCGCGGCGAGAAGCTAATTGGAAGCGTTTAGATAGTTTGTTAAGGCAGGTAGAAAAAAAGGGTTTAAAATCTTTGCCGGCATCGGAGATTAGATTGTTAGCAAGTTTATATAGATCGGTGTGTGGAGATTTAGCTCGATCGAAAACTAATGAATTAGGTAGTACTTTAAGTCAAGATTTGCAGATATTAACATCGAGGGCTTATAATCAAATTTACCAAGGGTCGAGACGGCAGGAATGGCGATCGATAATAAAATTTTATCGCGAGGGTTTTCCTAGGATAGTACAAGAGACGTGGATATATATTTTTTTAGCAACGGCTATATTTACGGTTAGTGGTTTAATAGCGTGGTGGTTGGCGTGGCAAGACCCGGAGTTTATGTCTTTAATTGTACCAGAAAGATTAATTAGAATGGTAAGAGATGACCATAAATTATGGATGGGTTCAATAGTGGGGATTGAGCCTTTGGCATCGAGTAATATTATGATTAATAATATATCGGTATCATTTAAAGCTATAGCTGGGGGAATAACGGCGGGGATTTTGACGGTTTATATATTGGCTTTTAATGGGTTGTTAATAGGTGCGATCGGAAGTTTAGTAGGTCAAAATAATTTAGCTTATCCGTTTTGGGCGTTTGTATTGCCGCATGGGTCTTTAGAATTACCGGCGATTTTTTTGGCGGGTGCAGCAGGTTTATTATTAGCTAGGGGGATATTGTTTCCAGGGCAATATAGGCGATCGGATGCATTGCGATTTTATGGAGGAAAAGCGGCGCAATTAGTGTATGGTATTGTGCCTTTATTGATTATTGCAGGTGGTATAGAAGGATTTTTTTCACCTAACCCGGCAATTCCTGATTCTTTAAAATATTTAGTAGGAATTATTTTATTAGCGGTGTTAATTATCTATTGCAGTAGTTCCCCATCGGGGCAGTGAATGGGGAAGAAAAGATAAATAAATAGAAACTAAAAAATAGAATTTTTCAAGTAGTAATAATCCATCATACGGCAAATACAACAGAGTGTTTACGGTTTGCTGCAATACCATATATTGCTTATTCTGCCTATATTAAGGGTGTTGGTGTTGGAAAAACGTGGCTGAATTTGAAAAGATCAAAGTAGAAAGCGCGTTATTACTCGATCGCCTAACCGTCCCATACCAGGTTCGGTAAACACCCCTTCATAGTTAAGACCAATCACACAGAGTATAGATAATATTAATCTACTTAAGTGTGTATTCAATCTGGACTAGCGATATAAAAGAGAACCTGTCTCAATTCAAATTGCAGTCCCTTAAACCCTCTAACATAACTGGGCTAAAACCCAGGTAATCACCTCTAGTAAATAGATAACGAGCACTACTATGGCAAAAGTTGTTGGAATCGATTTAGGTACGACTAACTCATGCGTAGCTGTAATGGAAGGAGGAAAACCGACTGTAATTGCGAATGCAGAAGGTTTTCGCACTACCCCTTCAGTCGTGGCTTTCGATCCGAAAACCAAGGAACGCCGCGTGGGTCAAATCGCTAAACGTCAAGCGGTAATGAACCCAGAAAATACATTTTATTCTGTAAAAAGGTTTATAGGTCGTAAATTTGACGAAGTTACCCACGAATCTACAGAAGTTTCTTATAAAGTCTTACGCGATAACAATGGTAATGTTAAGCTAGATTGTCCTGCGGAAAGTAAGCAATTTGCCCCAGAAGAAATATCAGCCCAAGTATTGCGTAAATTGGTAGATGATGCCAGTAAGTATATTGGGGAAACAATTACTCAAGCAGTTATTACTGTTCCGGCTTATTTTAATGATTCTCAGCGTCAAGCTACTAAAGATGCTGGCAAAATAGCTGGTATTGATGTATTGCGGATTATTAATGAACCTACGGCGGCTTCTCTTGCTTATGGTTTAGATAAAAAAAGTAATGAAACCATTTTAGTATTTGACTTGGGTGGTGGTACTTTTGACGTATCTATTCTGGAAGTGGGAGATGGTGTATTTGAAGTATTAGCAACTTCTGGGGATACTCACTTAGGTGGGGATGATTTTGATAAACAAATTGTTGATTATCTAGCAGATACTTTCAAAAAAGCTGAAGGAATTGATTTACGTAAGGATAAGCAAGCGCTACAAAGGTTAACGGAAGCGGCAGAAAAAGCTAAGATAGAGCTTTCTGGTGTGACTCAAGCAGAAATTAATTTACCTTTTATTACTGCGACGCAAGACGGCCCGAAACATTTGGATATGACTTTAACTCGGGCGAAGTTTGAGGAACTATGTGCTAATTTAATCGATCGCTGTCGTACTCCGGTAGAAAATGCTTTACGTGATGCTAAGTTAGATAAGGCAGCGATCGATGAAGTGGTATTAGTCGGTGGTTCTACCCGTATTCCTGCTATTCAAGAAGTAGTTAAAAAGATACTGGGTAAAGCTCCTAATCAAAGTGTTAACCCGGATGAAGTGGTAGCTGTTGGTGCGGCAATTCAAGCTGGTGTGTTGGCTGGGGAAGTAAAAGATATTCTCCTCCTAGATGTTTCGCCTTTGTCTTTGGGTGTGGAAACTCTCGGCGGTGTAATGACTCCTATTATCCCACGTAATACTACTATTCCTACTAAGAAATCGGAAGTTTTCTCTACGGCTGTTGATGGTCAAACTAACGTGGAAATTCACGTTTTGCAAGGCGAACGTCAAATGGCTACTGACAATAAGAGTTTAGGTCAGTTCCGTTTAGATGGTATTCCGCCTGCGCCTCGTGGTGTACCTCAAATTGAGGTGACATTTGATATTGATGCTAATGGTATATTAAATGTTACTGCGAAGGATAAAGGTACTGGCAAGGAACAATCTATTAGCATTACTGGCGCTTCTACTCTGCCGAAAGATGAAGTGGAACGGATGGTAAAAGAAGCTGAACGTAATGCCCAAGCTGACCAGGAACGCCGCGAAAAGATCGATCGGAAGAATCAAGCAGATACTTTAACTTATCAAGCAGAAAAACAATTGAATGAGTTAGGTGATAAAGTACCTGCTGCTGATAAGTCTAAGGTGGAAGGTTTGATTAAGGATCTTAAGGATGCTGTCAGTAAGGAAGATGACGATCGCATTAAGACTATTACCACTGACTTACAACAGGCTTTATACTCGATCGGTGCTAATATTTATCAACAGGCTGGCGGTGCTGCCCCTTCTGATTCTGATGGTCAAGGTCCTGGACCTTCGGCTGGAAAAGGTAGCGGTCCTGATGATGTAATTGATGCTGAATTTTCGGAAACTAAGTAAATAGGAAATTCAGTAGATATTAATTCCGGCCAGGTATATTTACCTTGCTATTACTTATAAATATCAACGTTTTATAGGCTGGTAATTGTTAATATGATTACCAGTCTTTTTTTATGAGATTAGGTGATATAATATAAATTATTAATAATAATTAAGCAACACCCTTTTGCTTTAGTGATATAATTATTAGGGTGGGTCTTTTATTGACTCACCTATTTAGGTTATACTTGATTAATAAAGCTTGAAAAATTTAAAGAGACTATAAAAGTTGATTATTCTTTGTACACATAATAATGGTGGTGTAGGTAAAACTACACTTGCTGTTCATGTCGCAGGTATTCTGATGATGAGACAACAGCGTACACTTTTAGTTGATTGTGATGATCAGGCTGATTTTTGGCGATTTCATACAGGTCATTTTCCTAAAAAACCAAAAGATCAGGAAATTTATCAACCTAATAATACTGTTATTTGGAATAAATCAAGAGACCCTATTGAATCTCTAATTAAAAAGAGTCAATACGATCATGTTGTTTTAGATATCAATAGTCCTCTACAAAATACAGTTCAAACAATTTTAGGGAGTGATCCTGATTTAATTTTAGTACCAATTAATAACTCTCAAAAAGAAAAAGCTTTGCTAAATCTTCCCAGAACCTTAAAAGTTATTTCAAATCTTGAAGTTAGAGCAGGTTCTAATCCACAAGTAATTATTGTTCCTTTAGGTATATCCAGAGATTCTATAGATCAAGTAGTTAATAAACTAGACTATGAGAATAAACCTCGAATATGTAAGGTTTTTAGCCAAATGGATGATTGTCAAGATCAAATGCAAATAGCCATCTATAGAGAGCGTCAATATATCTGGGATTATGATAATTGGGAATATTTATATGATTATTTTGCTGATTTAGTAGATTACTAAAGGAGGTTAATTATGTCTTTAAATAATAATAGCTTAAGTCAGATTGAAAAAAATGATTTTTTAGTACAAGAGGCTATTAATGAAGGAACTGAATTAGCTAAAAAAATATCTGAATCTAATCAGGATATCATTGTTAATTTTACTCGTTCTGAATTACAACAAATACAAGACTTAATATCAAGTCTAAATTTAAGTCAAGGAACATTATTAGAATCAGCCATTCAATATGTTTATTTTCGTTTTAATTCTGATCAGGAAAATATCAAAAAAATTATTGAAGATGATTCACAAAGATATCAAAGTGAATTAGAAGAAATTAAGTCAGAAAAATTATCACGAAAAGATAGTGATAAATTTTCTACTAAAATTAAATTATCTGCTCCTATAGCTGATACAGTAGAAAAAATAGACATGATAGATAAAATTAATGAATGTATATTTACAGGAGTTAATTTACTTTATCAACAACTAATAGAAAAATTTAAAATAGTTCAAAAACAGAAATAATATGGATTATTTAGTAATTGATGCTTTAGTCAATGGAATTATTTATTCTCATGGATCAGTAAAACAAGATTTAGGAAGACGTTTTGCTGCTCATCTTGGTTTAACACCCGGAAAATTAGGTGGTGATGGTGGAATAGATGGTTATGGGACAATAAATGATGAAATCATTTACTTTCAATCTAAACTATCCCAAAATACATTAGATGCTTCTTATGTAGCTGATTTTGTCGGTAATTTAGTTATTCATCAAGCTGACATTGGTATTATGTTAGCTGGTGTTGGTTATACAGATGGTTTCTATGAACGTTTACAGCAAGCTTGTCAAAGTCAAAAACTTAACACAAAAATTAAGGTTCATTTATTAAGTCTTGAAGATATTTTTGGAGAAACTGAAAAATTTAAATTAGCAACTCAAGACTTACCTCCCTTACGAGATTTAAGTAATGGAGAATGGGCTAAATATAAATAAAAAACTTGAGAATTTTTGGTGCGATCGCTTTTTTGAAAGGAGTTAAAAGTGCGATCGCTTTTTAGGGTAGTTTGAGGTGCGATCGCTTTTGGATAGTTAGGGTACTGAATTTTCGGAAACTAAGTAAATAGGAAATTCAGTAGATATTAATGATTATCAGTCTTTTTTTATTGATATCTCACCTAGTTAAAAACCCAGCACCAGGGCTGATATTGCTAGAATGGCTTTTAAGCACCCCTAAATAAAGCTAATGATGTGATTTATTTAAGTTTTTAAACAAATCAATTTGTTGGGGCACATTGGGGCACATTATATTTTTGAATTTTTGCAAGTCTATGTATAAGGTATTAAATTTAGCGGGAAAAAACTAAGCCTAATTGTTTTACTGAAAATAAACTTGTTTAGTGGGATGAAATTGTAGATATTGTTGGCTATTAGATTTTAACACCTGGGCGTATTGTTGGGCGATAATAGTAGGAGTAAAGTTTAGTTGCAAATAACGACGACCTGATTTACCCAAGCGATGGGCTAGTTGTTTATCTGCGGCTAAAAACTTAATAAATTCAGCTAAACTTGTGGCATCTCCATTAGTAAATGCTGCGCCACATTTAGCGTCAGCTAACAATTGACGTAAATAGGAATTTTTTTCGCAAATAGCGGCTACTGGGCGACTTGCTGCTAATATACCATAAAGTTTGCTAGGAGCTATTAATCCTTCCATACCAGGGCTAATGCTGACTAAGGATAAATCACAAGCGGTGAGGGAATAGGGGAGGGTTTGTTTGTCTTGGTAAGGTAAAAATAAACAGTTTTGTAAGCCTAAATTATGTACTTTTTGGATGCAGTCTTGACGTTTGGCACCATCACCGATGAAAACAAATTGTATTGGTTGATTTTGTAATTGTTCGGCGGCTGCTATAATTGTATCCATGTCGTGGCATCTACCCATATTGCCTGAGTAGAGAACTGTAAATTTATCTAGCAAATTATGTTTTTTAGCAAACCAGTTATTTTGTTTGCTAAGGGGTTTTATCCAGTTGGGGTCTGCCCAGCTATGAATTACGGAGATTTTATCTTTTACTTCTGGGCATTTTTTGACAATACGATTTTTCATGGTTGGGCTAAGAACAATGATAGATTTAGCTTTTTTCCAGATACATTTGTTGATAAAATTCCAGAATTTTACTATTAAGTTGTGGGAAGGCACTACTTTTAATTTTACTGCAATATCAGGATATAAATCATAGATTAAGCAACAATAGGGTAAACCAAAACAAAAGTTAGCTAATAAGCCAAGAATGGGGAGAAAAGGCGGGGCTGTAGTGATGAGTAAAACATCTCCTCGCCAACAAGATTTGATTAAATGTAAGCCCGATCGCAAACAAAATAATATGCCATTAATGGCTTTACCACGAATGCGTTGTGGCCACATTCTGGAGGTGCGCGATCGTCTAATTAATAGGTGGTGCGATCGTTCTATTTTTGGTGCAGATTCTTTTTGAAAGGCGTATCCGGGTTGACCTGTAAAAATATGAATCTGAATGTTTTTTTGTGTTAATTGGTGGGCTAATTCTTCAATAAATTGACCTGTAGCCGCATAGTCAGGGGGATAAAATTGTGTCAGGATAGATAGTTTTAATGGTGCTGGGCGATCGCTGTGATTTTGTTGATTTTTTTCTACCGCTTTTAAATGTTTCCGATGCAGATTTGGTATAGATTTTTCAAACATTTTGCTGCTAATATATCTATAGCTGTGAATTTCCAATCACCTCTACAGAAATACTAAATACCATCCGGAATCACCCCAGATTTATAAGGGGAAAAATAATGATAAATTATCGGTAAAAATATCCATATTTTTTCGTGATAATTAGGAGGAGAAAATTTTTTATTAAATTAGGAACTTTTGGAAATGTATTTATATCTATTACTCTAGTGTCTAAAATTAATCGAGCTATAATTAAGGCAAAATGGAAAAATATAACACATTAAAATAACATTAGTCAAAAAATCTTTTTGTTTTCTGACATACAGAAAAACTTTTGTAAATGGTACATAATTGGACAAGAGTTACACAGTTTTTGCTATCACATTGAAAACCTGGAAGTGATGGAAATGAATGAAACTGAAGCGATTTTTACAATAGTTTTCCGCAATTTGAATTTATCTGAGTGGAAAAATTTGGAACCAGAAGCCCAACTTCAGATGATTGATGAAGTGGGCTATTTAATGAAGTGTAAAGTGTTGGGGATGGGGAAAAAGCAACAATTGGGCAAGCGTTTAGAGGTTTTAAAAAATAGTGTTACTGGAATATATGGGGAAAAAATTAATCAAATTTTAGAAGTTTGTAAAAGGGGCGATCGCTGGCAAGATCTAGCTAGTTAAATAAATCAGGAAATTTTAAGGGATGAATATTTTACCCATCCCTTGTAAATAACCTATAAAATCCTAGAAAATTAGTTTATATTGATTTTAGATCGCTGCGATCGAGGTAATAGGAACCTAAAACTAAAGCATCCATGCGTGTGCGGAGAAAACATTGAATAGCTTCTTCAGGAGTGCGGACGATCGGCTCATTTTCATTGAGAGAAGTATTAAGCAGTAAAGGAATACCAGTGCGATGAGCAAAAGTATTAATTAACTCCCAATAAAGAGGATTAGTTTTTTGACTAACTGTTTGTAGTCTTCCTGTGCCATCTACATGAGTTACAGCCGGAATTTCTGCCCTTTTTTCCGGTTTAATATTAAATACATTTTCCATAAATGGTGTAGGGGTATTACTTTCAAAATATTCGCTAATTTTTTCTTCGAGAATGCTAGGTGCAAAGGGGCGGAATTTTTCGCGGAATTTGATTTTTAAGTTAATAATATCGCGCATATCGGCACGACGTGGATCGGCGATAAGGGAACGATTTCCTAAAGCCCTAGCGCCAAATTCCATTTTACCTTGAAACCATCCGATAATTTTACCCTCACAGATGCGATCGACTACATAATTTAAAAGTTGTGGTTTTTCCAGATATTTTGGTCGTAAATTATGGGCTTGTAAAGCTAATAAGCATTCTTCATCAGAAAATTCTGAACCCCAAAAGGCGCGATCGAGAATAAAACCTCGTGGTTGTTTTAAAATTTGATGCCAGACATAAAATGCCGCACCAAAACAAGTACCATTATCCGCAGCACCCGCAGGAATATAAACATTTTTAAAAGGTGTATTTTGGGTAATTTTGCCATTAGCAACGGAATTCATGGCTACTCCCCCAGCTAAACAGAGATTATCACAAGGAAACCGCTCATATAAGCGGTTTAATATATAGAAAATAATTTCTTCTGTGACAGCTTGTAAAGATGCAGCTATATTTTGATGTTTTTCGGTAATTTCTGATGTCTGGTTACGCATTGACCCTAATAATTTTTCCAATTCTGGACTATGGAAAGGTTCAACTTTAGGCGCACCATTTTCCCAATTCATGGCTATTCCTTGTTTATGATGGGTAAAATAATCAAGATTTAATTCAAAACCATCATTTTTAGGATAAATTAACTGTCGAAACTCTTCTAAATATTCTGGTTTACCGTAGGGTGCTAAACCCATAACTTTATATTCATCTCCATAGCTAGGAAAGCCAAGATAGAGAGTAATAGCATTATAAAGATATCCAAGGGAATGGGGAAAATAAATACGAGAAAAATATTCTAAATGATTGTTTTTCCCAGCACCAGTAAGGGTACTAATAAAATCTCCCATGCCATCAATGGAAAGAATAGCCGCTTCTGAAAAAGGAGAAACAAAAAAACTACTAGCAAAATGGGTGGTGTGGTGTTCTAAATTATGAATTGTGGCTGTAATTTCTGTTGGTTGACAGTGACAAGCTTGGGCGATATTTTCCCGTAGGCTAAGAGATTTACTTTGTTTGTTAAATCTATTTAAAATAGATTGTAAAGAAGGTCGTTGTTGCAGAGTAAATAATAGTTTGCGGTTGAGATTGGCTTTAGGGTTAAAGGAAACAGCAATATGATGTAAATCTGTGGCAGAAATTCCCCCAATTTTTAAACAATAACGGATAGATTCGGCGGGAAAACCTGCCCAGTGTTTTACCCTGGTAAATCTTTCTTCTTCTACTGCTGCTACTAGGTTGCCGTTTTGAATTAAACAGGCAGATGCGTCACCGTGATAAGCGTTAATTCCGAGTATATTCATATTATTATCTCTAGCGTGGTGTTATATACCTTTGCTAGATTTAATAAGCATTATCCGGATAGTAAGTATAAGATAAGGATATCGATATTATTCTTAACGTTGTCTGGGGTGGGTTTATGATGGTTATTGGTTAGCCTGATGTTACATATATTGGGGTTGTTTATAATAATAAGTTAGCAGGCAATTATATAATGATTGTAGGGGCGGGTTATGGGATAAATTATGAGACTACACGACAATATAAATACAACCGCCCCAATTATATAATGATTGTAGGGGCGGGTTATGGGATAAATTATGAGACTACACGA
>CAWUOF010000086.1:0-10936 GCA_963923765.1 uncultured bacterium
CTGTATATCTTTAATATTATTATCAGCAAGAGTAAGAGTATTCAGATTTACTAATTCCGCCAAGGGGCGTAAATCACTAATTTGATTGTTAGAAAGATTAAGAATTGCTATATTTGTCAATCCCGATAAAGGAGTAATATCACTAATTTGATTATCTTCCAAATTGAGAACTATTAAATTTTTGAGGCGCGATAAACCAGTAATATTTTGAATTTGATTATGGGAAATATCAAGGTTTTTTAGATGAGGTAAAGCGGGAAAATTGCTCAAGTCAGTTACTCCCCTACTACTAATTAAATTTAAATTAGATAATTTTGGTAAATTAGCCAAGGGAGTAAGTAGGTTAAAATGTTGAGTGGAAATAGTTAGGGTAGTAAGTTCTGGTAAAGAAACGAGAGGTTTTAAACTGGTAATTTGAGTGTTAGCTAAATTTAGATAAGTAGTTTTTTTTTGAGATGCTAAGGGAGTTATATCAGTAATTGGATTGTTAGAAATATCTATATAGGTGAGATTAGGTAAAGCAGATAATGGGGAAATATTATTAATTTGATTTTCTCCTAAACTCAAAACGGTGAGATTAGGTAAAGAAGTTAAAGGCGTAATATCTTGGATTTGGGCAAAATTAAGATTAAGTTTAGTTTTATTAGCTAAAGATTGGGCGGCTTGTTGACAATTTGTTGTGCCTGCTTGCTGTAATAATATTTCTATGGTTTTTTGGGTATTGGCTTCTAAATTAAAACGGCGATCGCACCATTCTTGAAAAGTTAAATTATTTAAATTTGGTAAATTTTTTGGTACTTCCGCTATAGCGACATATTTGGGAAAAATTAAACCTGCTAACATCCAAATATTAGAAATGTATTGAATAATATTTTTAGTTTTCATTGATAAATCTCCTTATGTTTATTGTGATTGTTGGGTAAAATTGTTGGGTAAAATTGTTGGGTAAAATTTTCGGGTAAAATTTTCGGGTAAAAATAGATAATTTTTAAAATTTAAACAATTCTCATCAAAACTTCCATTTCATTGATGGGAATATTCGGGCGTTTTTCGTTTTTAGATTTTTCTAATTTAACAGGCTGAGAAGGAGAAGTTTGGTAAAAGTAAGTATTAAATTCCATTAGATTTTCCCTGAATTCGATACTATTACTCTACAAACTTCTTTCCGGATGGTGTTATGGCAGACTGTCACTATCTCAACTTTTACACTTTTCCGCCAAATGGACATACAGGATTAATTAGGCTACAAGTCTTATCTAGTAAGGATTTACGGCATTTACAAGCAGCGATCGCCACCCCTACAGATAGTAGACAATTTAGCCTACTGGCACAATTCCTAGGACGAATAGACATTTATACAGTTTTTAGGCAATAATATTACACCAGGATTAACCAAATAGAGGATAAAGCTATGTCATCAAGGGCGATCACTACCTTAGTAAAAATTATGGAATCTTTGCCAGAAACTCTCCAAGATAGAGTAGTTGAATATTTACGAGAATATATTGAAGAATTAAAAGATGAAGAAGAGTGGAATTTATCTTTTCAAAATACACAACAATCTCTTATTATGGCTGCACAACGCGCTAAACAAGAAATTTCTGAAGGAAAAGCACAGCCATTAGATATTGAACAATTATGAAATCAGCTACTTTGCCTTCATTTTGGGAAAAATACTATTTGCTGGATGGTACTATCAAACAACAAGCTAAGAAAGCCTATCTTTTGTGGCTGAAAAATCCATTTCATCCGTCTTTACACTTCAAGTGTATCAATGCTAAAGAAAATATATGGTCAGTCAGAATTACGGTTATAGGGCGCTTGGCGTTTTTGAAGGTACAACTGTAACATGGTTTTGGATTGGTAATCACGATGAATATGAACGATTCTTTTTTTAAAGAGGCGATCGCCTTTCTAAAATATTAAAATTTTTTTCACTTTCTTAGTTATAAAGATTGTCTTTATGTATAAAATATTAACATCCAAAAATATAGTCGATCGCACGCTAAAAATACAGCAACAAAATACACTAACAAAATACACCCACAATGACTTATTACATTTCCCCCCGCTTCCTTGACAAATTAGCAGTTCATATTACCAAAAACTTCCTAGATTTACCAGGAGTAAGAGTACCCCTAATTCTCGGAATACATGGGCGTAAAGGCGAAGGAAAATCTTTTCAATGTGAATTAACTTTCCAAAAAATGAATATAGAAGCAATTCACATATCCGGAGGAGAATTAGAAAGCCCCGACGCTGGAGATCCAGCCCGTTTATTACGTCTACGTTATCGCGAAGCAGCAGAATTAATTCGTGTGCGCGGTAAAATGGTAGTATTATTAATTAATGATTTAGATGCAGGTGCCGGACGTTTTGATGAAGGTACCCAATATACTGTAAATACCCAGTTGGTAAATGCCACATTAATGAATATTGCGGATAATCCAACTAATGTACAACTACCAGGCAGTTATGATGCAAATCCTATTCATCGTGTACCTATAATAGTCACAGGTAATGATTTTTCTACCCTATATGCGCCTTTAGTTCGTGATGGTAGGATGGAAAAATTTTATTGGGAACCAGACCGAGATGATAAAATTGGAATAGTTAGCGGTATTTTTGCACCAGATGAGTTATCTTCTCACGATATAGAAGAGTTAGTAGATACTTTTATTAATCAATCAATAGATTTCTTTGGCGCATTGCGATCGCGTATTTATGATGAACAAATTCGCGATTTTATCCACGAAGTAGGCGTAGAAAAAATATCCATGCGCGTAGTCAATAACGCCGACGGCCCTCCGGTATTTAAAAAGCCTGATTTCCGTTTATCTCGCTTAATAGAATTAGGAAATTTCATGGTAAAAGAACAGAAGCGAGTGGAAGATATGCGCTTAGTAGAAGAATACAACACTTTGCGGAAATTTGATAATCGTCCGATGGGAAATACTGCCCGTGAATACCGTGATAATGCTGTAAATAATCCAGCTAATACCCAAAATCAAAATAGCAGCAATTCATCTTTTAATAATGGCAATAACGGCAATAGTAAAACTATTTCCTCGACAATAGTAGATCAGGTGCAACAATTGCTAAATAGTGGTTATCGTATCGGGGTAGAATATGTAGATGAAAGACGTTTTCGGACTAATTCTTGGAACTGTTGTACAACAATAACAACCAAACAAGAATCAGAGGCGATCGCCGCCATAGAATCATGCTTAAATGAACATAACAGCGAATATATTCGCTTAGTAGGTATCGAACCAAAAGCCAAACGGCGCGTTATGGAAACCATTATTCACAGACCAAATAACTAAGCTAAAAACCGGGTTTATAGTTATCATAAAAACCCGGTAAATTTATCTATTTAATCTATTTTTACTTTAAAAGGAAACTCAGCATTAATATGCCATTTTTTACCATCGTGAATTAATAAAGTTAAATGAGTAACTAAAAACTCAAAATATATCGATCGCTGTTGAAAATCCGGCCAAGCTGTCCGAAAATTCTGTTTAGTTAAATCTCGAAAAGCAACAGTAACATGAGGAGAATAAGCCCGTTGTTTAGAACTCGGATCGATAATATTTAAATTAGTTTCTGTATAGGCTATTAAATCAGAGTGTAATTTAATTAACTCAGGAGATTTAATGACATTTACATAAATAACACGAGGCACAAAAGCAGCAAAACCAGAAAGAGTAATAGATATAGATTCTTGCTGTTGAGCAAATTCTTGCAAATATTTATTTAAAAGTTTTATTTGTTTAACTTCCCATACAAAAGGCGGCTGTAAAGTAATATGAGGAGGAGACTTTAAAGCAGCGCGACTATCATAAGTATCAGCAAAATACTGTTTAATAGCTGTGATGCTATCTTGAATATCTTGAGGAGGTAATAAAGCGATAAAATAACGATGTGTAGATGTATCCATAATCTGATATGCTCAAAAACAACCATTATTAATTTAAAAACTAAAATTTCAAATGCATTGGTTTGTCAAAATAGAAGAAGGAATAGTTGATAAAGCTACGTTCGATCGATATGTCCCAGCCCATAAAGAATTTGTGCGGGAACTAATAGCCAAGGGACATCAAGCTAAATCTGGGTATTGGGCAAAAATGGGGGGCGGAATGCTGCTTTTTCAAGCAAATTCAATGGCAGAAGCCCAAGAAATTGTAGCCCAAGACCCCTTAATAAAAAATAATTGCGTAAAATACAAAATTTATGAATGGCGTATAGTCATGGAATAAAAAGTATGTTATTATCAAAATTGATCTGGACCCACGCGATCGCAACGCCCGAACCTTGTCAGGACCGGAAGGTAGCAGCAATAAGGGATGCTTACGATAGGCGTGGTCTCCGGGTCACTTTTTTTTGGTAGCTAGAGACGCAGATTAGTATTTTGTCTTCTATCCTAGAATTAATATATATGTATTAAAGGAGCCTCGGTTGCCATGCCTGATTTGGGAAATATTGTTAAAAAGGCATTGTATCTGGGAATTGGTATAGCTTCCTACGCGGGAGAAAAAGCTGGCGTTACTTTAGCACAACTGCGAACCCAAGCCCAAAAATTAGCAGATGAAATGGTGGCGCGGGGCGAGATGAATGCAGAAGAAGCCCGTAAATTTGTAGATGAAATGATTGCCAAAGCCCAACAGCCCCAAGTTGATGAAACTACCGCAGAAAAACCTAGCGAACCCCGTCGTATTGAAATCCTTGAAGATGACGAAGAACCAACTAAACCAGAAGCTACATCTAATAATAATGTAGAAGCAATGCGGCAGCAAGTACAAGCATTACAGGAGGAATTACGCCGGCTTCAGCGTGAATAACTGTGCATAAGTAAATAATAACTAATATATTTTTCCCAAGCCTTATGGATGATTGGTCAAAACCTTTTTTTGAGATGCTAGAAACGGCAGCTAAAGATGTGGAAAATTTCGTTACTGAAATTTCGGAAGAAGTGACGGAAATTATAGAAACGCTTATCGATCTTTCTGAAGAATTTACTGAACAATTACAACATACTATTTTCACAGAGATCGATCGACATCTCAATGAGTTTATTGAACCATTTATCGATGATATTGATGAGGATTTTGTCGAAAGATCCGAGGAGGAAATACAATCACATTTTATTACCTACATAGATGCTACGCCGGAAAAAAATCCTGCTTGTATAGGCTGTCAACATTATCACGGTTATATTTATGGCGGTAATTTATTAGTATGTGGTATGCATCCCTACGGCTGGGAAACTGATAATTGTCCAGATTGGCAAGAGTCTGAAGATCTGCAATTTTAAACTATATATCGTTACTATTCTGAGTTTACTGTTTATTTAGAGTAGTAGCGATATTTTTTTGATGATTTGTATTAATAAAATTACTATTTTTAGTTAGGAACAAAACCAGCGATAACCTTATTAGATGCTAGTAACAATTATAAAAAAAATCTTAAATATCACCCTAATATTAAACCTATCACAGATAATTTAAATAGATATTATCGATATGGAGTAGAAGAATAATTAATTACTAATCTTGTAATTAATTTGCCTCGAATTTTCCAAATCATTTAGTTTCGCGGCTATATAGCGATTGGATATTAATTATGGCTATTAATTTATTTAACCCCAATTATTATCGTTTGGCTAATCCCGATCTAGCCAACTTCAATGATGCACAAGCATTTAATCATTTTATTACTTTCGGATTAAACGAAGGACGCCAATTTTCTCCCTTAGTTAATCTTAACTTCTATCGTGCCAATGCTCCGGATTTAGCTACTGCTGGTTTAACGACCAATCAACAGCTATTAGATCACTTGCAAAATTTTGGTATAAATGAAGGACGAAAATTTTCTCCTTTAGTTGACTTAAATTATTATCGATCGCACAATTCCGATTTAGTTAGTAATGGATTAATTAATAACAGTCAACTATTTACTCACTTGCAAAATTTGGGGTTAGATGAAGGTAGGGTATTTTCTCCATTTTATGATACTAATTATTATCGTAATCTCAACCCAGATTTAAGCGCTGCTGGCTTGAGTAATAGACAACTATTTGAACATTTTGTTAATAATGGTATCATCGAAGGGCGTTACGCTTCTCCATTAGTGTTATTTGATGCTAAATATTATTTATCTAATAATCCATCTCTAGCAGCAACAGGTTTAACTACAAATAGCCAACTATGGCAACACTTTCAAAATGTTGGTTATACTGCTGGGTTAAAATCTTCAGCATTTTTCGATCGCCTCCCCATAGAATCATTAAGCGAAAGTTCGAGATGGATGGTTCCTTTTGGTGGTAGTCTTACCTTTAGCTTTGTTACCTCTGCAACTGCTTCTACTTATCAAGGACCAGAGACAGGAATTAGGGAAGTTAGCGAACCAATTAAAAATAATATTCGCAACATTTTACACAACCTTTATGCGTCTTTTTTACCCTTTGGTTTTACGGAAGTACCAGAAACTGCCACCAGTCAAGGTCAAATTCGCTTTATGTTTTCCAATGGCGATGGTCTTCCTAATTTTTATGCCTATGCCATAACACCCGATACTAATTCTATTAATATTAGTTCTAGCATCCATTTAAATCCAAATTATGTTAATAATAACAAAAATGGCGATTTTGAAGGAAATCCTGGTAGTTATGGTTATCAAAGCTTAATTCACGAAATAGGTCATGCTTTAGGGCTGAAACATCCTGGTAATTACAATGGTGATGATGTTAATACTAATGTAACGCAGCCGCCTTTTTTACCTTTTGAGCAAGATAATAAAACCAATACAATAATGAGTTATAATCAACCTGATGATGCACCTTTGCCTATGACACCAATGGCTGATGATATTCGTACTTTACAGTTTCTCTATGGTGCTAAATATCCCAGCCAAGCAACAGCTACTTATTATTTTGATAATGCTATTCTTGCTCAGAAAAAGACTCTTTTTACTACGGCTAATAACAATACTTTAGATTGTTCTGCTGTCACTGATAATGGTAGTTATTATGTCTTAGATATGAATGAAGGGAAAAAACTTATCAGTGGTAGTTCCCAATTAAAATCTACTTATAAAGCCCGGGGAGATACTTCTTTAACGTCTTATTTAGCCGATCGAGATGGTACTGTTATTGCCTATGGTAGTAAGATAGATAATCTAATTGGTTCCCAGGGTAATGATTTAATTATTGGTACTCCCAATAATAATATAATTATTGGTGGTGCGGGAGCAGATTTTTTAATCGGTGGTGGTGGTGTAGATACCTTAACTGGTGGTGCGGGAGCAGATACTTTTCAAATCACTGCTGGACAGGTAGGATATAGTGTTATTACTGATTTTACTCCTGGAGAAGATAAAATTAATTTAGCAGGTGGTTTAAAATTGGCTGATTTGATTATTACTCAAGGAATAGGTGGGCAGTCTAATAGTACTTTAATTCAGGCAGGCAGTACAGGCCAGCTTTTAGCGCAATTGGTAAATATTCCTGTGACAACAGCGATCGCCCCTCTTAATTTTTCCATAGGTTAATTTTTCCTAACTCTCCTACGCCTATATCTGCCCTTTATGGGTTATGTGCTATGCTATGGGACTAATGCTATAGGACCAATGACCAATGACCGATGAGCCATCAGCCATTAGCCATTAGCTATCTTGCTGGTGGACGTCTTTTTTGCAGAAAATCGGGAATATCTAAACCAGGTTTACTGCCCTGTTTGGGCTGGGTTTCAGGCAGGGGAGTAGGGGTAATATTCGGTGACGGCGTTACAGGGGCGCGTCTAGTCACATTGGGTGGAGTTGTTACCCTAGCTTGAGGTACAGGTTGTTGTATTTCACCAGTAAAACCTGTAGCAATGACAGTAATTCTAATTTCACCTTGCAAGCGTTCGTCTATCACCGCACCAAAAATAATATTAGCAGAAGGATCTACAGCTTCATAGATAGTTTCGGCGGCGGCATTGACCTCATGCAAAGTTAAATCATGGCCACCAGTAATATTAAACACAACACCTTTAGCACCTTCGATCGAGCAGTCTAATAGGGGAGAAGAAATAGCTGCTACTGCCGCTTCTCTTGCTCTGGATTTACCCGACCCAACTCCGATGCCCATCATCGCCGAACCTGCATCAGCCATTACTGCTCGCACATCGGCAAAGTCAACATTAACCAAGCCCGGAATAGTAATAATATCTGATATACCTTGCACACCTTGGCGCAGGATTTCATCAGCATAGCGAAATGCATCCTGCACTGGAGTATTTTCTGGGATGACGTGCAGTAACTTGTCGTTGGGAATGACAATGAGGGTATCTACCCGACTTTGCAAAGCTTCAATACCTTGTTTAGCTTGTTCAGACCGTCGTTTGCCTTCAAAAATAAAAGGCCGAGTGACAACACCAACGGTAAGCGCTCCTATTTCCTTGGCTACTTCTGCCACGATCGGGGCTGCACCCGTGCCAGTGCCACCACCCATCCCAGCAGTAATAAAAACCAAATCAGCATTTTCCAGGGCTTTAGCAATCTCATCACGAGATTCTTCGGCGGCTTTTTGACCAATGGCAGGATTTCCCCCTGCACCTAACCCTCTTGTCAGTTTTTGGCCAATCTGCAAGCGTTTCGGGACTTTTGATCCAACTAATGCTTGGGCATCGGTGTTAGTTGTCCAGAAGTCTACTCCTGAAATATCGCTTGCAATCATGCGATTTACCGCATTACCTCCACCGCCACCAACGCCAATCACTTTTATTCTGGCTACACTACTAGGCACAATCTCGCTACTCCTAGACTCTTCAGTGGGTATGCCTGTCAGGTCGCGATTTGCTCCCAAAAATAAACCTGAGTTGCCAAAGGGATTGGCTGGCTGTACTGCCAAGGGAACATTAGGTTTTTCTTCGGGTTGAGAGCCTTTATGGCCAAGCCCCTGATTAGAATTAAACGTCATTAGAATTGGGAGTGATAAAAATAAACAACTTTTTAACTCTAGGCATTTGCCAGTTAACTTTGATACTCATCAGCCACTAATGGCGATGGGATGTTTAAGCTAATAACCGCCGGGATTGCTCCTGGTGCGGTCTTATACTGCTATATCCCTGATCAGCATCAATTTTTATCTGTCTGCCCACTTAGATATTAGATCAAGAAGTTTTTTCTCTTAATTTTTAAGAGATATTCCTGTATTTCCTAAAATTAGGTTTTTTACGGCTAATTTTTTCTCTTTCACCAATGTAATATTTACTGATCTATGTTTACAGACGTTTTTGTTATCGTCGCTGGTGAAGGACAAACTGTGATTAGGTTCTAGGAGCCTGAACAAGCCGTCACAGGGTTAATTTTAACAAGTTTTGATGGTATCATACTGTGCTTTGATAGGCAAATGCTTGATACCATCGTTGATACTGGGTTTTCTGTTTGTTTGGGTTAGTTTGTGTACAAATCATAAAATGTTGTTTGTATATCATAAGTAAAACAATTTGTCAAGATTGGTCATTTGGCCATGTCTTGTCATCGATATGTTTAGGGAGTTTGGGGTTTGGCTGCCGGCTGAGATTGTCGCGTTTGTATTCGCATTTGTATTTTAGGGGGAATATCGGGATTTTTGATGTCTATATAATCTATTTGGCTGGTGTTTATATGCTGAGGTAATTGTCGCATCCGATCGATTATTTGCAATTGTTGAGGGAATTTCTGACTATAAGGCCCTAAATGAATAGCTCCTAGCTCGGTTTTTAAGATTAAATTAGCTGGATATTGCCAGTTAATTTCTAAAATTTTTACCGGACTATTACTAAGGGATTGATATAATTGCGGCCAATATGGGCGATATTGTTCCCGCATACCTATTATTTTTAATGTTGGCAAATCTTGAGTTTTTTTCAGGGCTGTATAACTTTCTAAGGACATCCAAAAACCATTAGCATCTAATAACTGTAATTGGGAATTATTAGTATTATTCTTAGAATTATTATTAGCCATTTCGACGATCGCCACTGGCAATCTTTCTTTTATTTCTACTGTTAAACCGGGGGGAAATAAATGTCGGGTGACTTGTGCTGAGGCGATCGGTGCCTGCATTTCTAGCTTAGTTGCGATCGCCCCTGGTTGTACTCTTAATAAAGACTGGGGATAGTTTAGCGGTAATAGAGATCTAATCGCTTTTTCTGATAAATATTCATTTCCAACTATTGTTACTTGCTCTGGTTTACGAATCAACCAACCGGGTAACGTAATTGCCCAAACTAAACCCCCAGCTATTCCCCCGAACGCTGCCATCCGCCAAATTGCCGTTAATAGCTTTTGTCGTCTTTGCTGTCTTAATTTTTTCCGTCTTCCTGCCAATGTTTTTCGAGATACTGCTATAATATCTACCATTTATTTTTACCTCTTAATTTTTCCTTATAGTTTCTATAACTACATTAATTTTTATCTCAATTTTTGAAAATTTCCATATTTATTTACATATTTTTCCAGATTTTTTTCAGTTTTCTATTATTCCTCCGATTTTCAAATCCTAATTTACCCCAAATTCCTTGGCAACTATTTTTGAATTTCAGCCATATATCATGGTGTAATTTGAATTAATCTAGCAAATTTTAATTATTTTTTTATATCCCTATTATATTCTAAATAATTAGATATATCAAAAAATTATATAAATTTATCTTTACCGAGATAATCAATAAATATTATAAATAATTGTTAAAAAAATCCAAATCCAGCTAAAATAGATTTGCTATATTAAAGTGATTGTACCTATATGAAAGTCAACTCCCAAATGTTAATTAAAGCCTGTCAAGAGTTAAATTATGAATATCAAATTCTCCACGATAATGGCCACTTAGTCCAGGTAAATCATGCTGGGAAAAGTCAGTTATTTATTAATAATTTTACTCCTATAAATTCAGAATCAGCTAGTTATTTA
>CAWUOF010000087.1:0-10871 GCA_963923765.1 uncultured bacterium
ACCTTGGCATGATTCACTACCGTCCATAACCAAATCAAGTTTTTTTTGACCCGACCAAAGTTTGGAGTTCATCTAATTCCCTAACCAGCCGGAATAGTTGCAAGGGGCCGTGTCTGCCGACAGGCAGGCGGTGGTTCCGGTAATTGCTTGGCTGCTTGTCCCAATTGATGACCGAGTTATGACTAACATCCGTACATCGATCTGTCTAAATCCCATGCCATTACAGTACATTTTTAGACATATTTCTTTTACATCTTGGGAATATCCTCGCCTTGAATAGTTATCAATAAATTGACGACCACAATCAGCACAAATATGAGTTTGTCGCCTCGGAATCCATTCTTACGAATATGGGATGAGCCACACGACAATGGGTTTTCTTGGCTTTATCTCATTATCTTTTATTTAATCATTCATCTTTTATTTATGCAACGCCAGTTTTTAGTTTGCTTGTTACCCCCCCAGCGAAAAATTGATAATGATTAATTATGTTTTTGACTTTCGCAAGAGGTCTATTGTGCTGCTGTTAGTTGACTTGTAATTATTTGATGATATAATTGGCGGTAGCATTTTATTTAGGTCTGATGAATCCAATTTCCGACCGTTTTTTCTACCATACTTAGGCTAGAATCCTCAACTGCTATAGTTTATATCAACTTCGTCACCCCGTAAGGTTTTGTTATGTAATTAAATTATGTGGGTATAAATTTAAAAATAATAAACTCGGTTTTTGAAGTTTACAAGTAATAAAAAACCTCCCAGTCCCCACTGAGAGGCTTTTGATAAGAGTTTCCTGACAACTAGACTGATGAGGGACTCTCTCCAGTCCAGCTTTTAATATAACTAACTTATCAGGGCTGTTTGACAAAGCTATGACTTTGGGATGAAGTTGTTATGAAATTTTATCATAAATATTTGCCTTAATATCTATACGGTAACTTTAAATGGTGCATTTTATATTTATTTTTATGTTTTTATATTCCTTATTTAAGGGTAAGAATTTTTGGATAATTAGCAACGACGTAAACGACTAAGTAAAACGATAATATCATCTATTGGTTGGCGTAGCATAGCTGATGATAAATTAGATTGATTAATAATTATGCTAAAAACCAAAGTTTCATAATTAGGGTTTTCTATATATCCTGATAAAGCAAATACACCACTAATAGTGCCGCTTTTTGCCCTAATAATAACTCCATTTGAAGTATTGCGAAGACGATTTATTAAAGTACCACTTATACCATTAACTGGTAAGGAATCTTTCCATACATTTGCGGCGGGAGAAAATGCCATTACTCTAAGAATTTGTACTAAAGCTTCTGGACTAATTGCATTAATTCGGGATAAACCAGAACCATCAGTTTGATTGTAGGTATTAGGATTAACTCCTACACGGTTTAAAGTGTCTTTTACTACTTGTAAACCTAAGCTGGCTGTATTTTTATTTGTTGGATTTGTTTGATTTTTTTTACCTGCTTCTGCACCCATTATTCTTAGTAATGCTTCAGCATAAAGATTATTACTTACTTGGTTTGTTTCTGTGATAATTTTAGCTAAATTAGGGGATTCAACGGCTGCTAATTCTGATTTTGTTTGTGTTACTATTCCAGGAGTTAAACTGGATTTTAAACTAATTTTATTAACGCTAATTCCTGTGGAAATAAGTATTTTTTGAAATTCCTGTAAAAAGCGATCGCCTGGTTCCGTAACAGCTACATATACAGGTTCGGGTTCGGAACCTACTCGCAATTGACCACTAACACGAATTATAGGTTTATTAAATTCTCTTCCTACTTCCACAAATTCGGGTTCGTTAGTCGCAACAGTTATAGAATTATTTTCTATTTGCCATTCTGGGGCTGTTTTGGGATATATCCAATCGACTTTTAATGGTTTTCCTATTCCTTGGGGTGATAATTTTAAATCAATAGAATTTTGATTATAAATTAAGCTATTAATTGGTGCGCCATAACCTGCTTGTACATCTTCCCATTGCCAAGTAGGATTAACTAAAGAACCTGTAAAGTAACTATCGTCACCTAATAATAAGTTTAGGCGATTAATTCCTCGGGTTTTTAGTTGTTTGGCTAAGTTATTTAATTGAATGTTAGTTAAACTTGGATCTCCTCTGCCGACAATGGAAATACTATCATTTCCGTTATCATATACAGAGGTACGAATGCGATATTGAGAACCAAATTTGAGTAAGGCTGCGGCAGTGGTAAGAATTTTGGTGTTAGAAGCAGGGATAAAATAACGATCGCGATCGCGACTATATAGTACTTGTTTACTAGATAAAGTTTCTATTAAAATTCCTAAACGTCCGCGCTGGTATTGGGGACGGTTAGCGATCGCCTCTATTGCTTTTCCTAAATTTGCCTGACAAATTCCTTTTTCTGTTTGAGCAAATGTGAAGTTATTTTTATCTATTTTATCTGGTATTTGAATTTGAGATAATCCAGGTTTTACTTCTAAATTAATAATTGTAATTATCAAAATACTTCGGATAAATTTATTTACTAATTGCATATTTTTACCTGGAATTATCTATTATAATTTTATTCTTTCTAAACCACTATATATATTATATCTTTTTCCGCGCAAAAAGCCAATTAAAGTAATATTAAATTCCTGGGCTAGTTGCACAGCTAAACTACTAGGGGCGGAAACTGCACAGACAATAGGCACTTTTGCGGCTAAACTTTTTTGTAATAGTTCAAAACTTGCCCTGCCGCTAACTAAAACTATGGAATTATTTAAGGGTAATTCATTACTTAATAATACTGAACCTATTAATTTATCTAAAGCATTATGTCGCCCGACATCTTCCCGCACATTTAATAATTCTCCTTGTAGATTAAATAAAGCCGCAGCGTGTAAACCTCCTGTAGATGAAAAAATGCGTTGTGAGTTTCGTAATTTATCAGGAAGGTGAGGGAAAACATCCGCCGATACCTGCCAATTATTCGGAATAATATCACATCCCCGCAGGCGTAATGATTCTAAGCTATTTTTACCACAAACTCCGCAGGCGCTAGTAGTGAAAAAATGACGTTCTAATGGGGCTAATTCTGGTAGGGTATCCTGGTTAAGTTCGACATTGATAATATTGTAACGATTTTCGGTTTTGATGTTGCGATCGATACAGTGATTTAAGCGCCGGATATTTTCTCTACTATTAATAATTCCTTCGGTAAATAGAAATCCTGCCGCTAGATCAAAATCATTGCCTGGTGTCCGCATTGTAACAGCGATCGTGCGGCGTATTTCCCCTGCAATTAAGCGAATTTCTAAGGGTTCCTCGGTAGCTATTTGGTCGGAACGGGAATTTATTTTACCATTTTCAACTACCCAAACGGTAGATTTAGTTTTACTTTCAGAGTTTATGTTCATAAATACATTATTTTAAGATTGGGTAGCAAAATCTTCTGGATCGGTTCCCCAATTTACCCAGCGAATAGCTTCTCTAGCTGATTTTATCCCAGGTGGTACCCGCAAAACATGAATAAATTCGGTACTAGGGCAAGTCATTTTTAATAAATAGATATCTTCTACATCTACTTGGGAATCTATTTTTAATAATGTGTATTCTTTCCAGGTGTCTAATTCTGTAGCTTGTAATTCTTGACAAATGCGAGCATAACCTATACCTTGAATTAAAACTCGTCGTAATTCGGCATTATTTTCTGATAATAACCATTCTGGTTGCCACTGATGGGGATGTAATTTTCCGTAGTTTTCTGGTAGTCTAACACCGTGATAAGCATAGACACTAAAACCATCAGCAAATTGAATGGCAGGAGTTGCTTCTGCATGGAGACGATAACTATTATCAAAGGAGAGTATTCGCGGGCGATCGCAAGCAATTGCTATATTTTCGTAAACATAAACCTGACCGCAATTTTTTAGAAAATTATTAAATAATTCCCATATTTTTAAATCGTATTCACACTTTAATACTTCGATACAAAAATCTACATGACTGCCACTAATTGCCCACATTTCCGGCTGGACGTTAGGATTACCTGATATATTGATTTCGTTAAATATGTGAATTGCAAATTGTCTAAATAACTGTAATGATAGTGGTATTTCTAATTGTCTTTCTAATTTTTCTACTAATTTTCTATCAAGTAATTGTGAACTTTTGCGCCATAGTTGATTATTAAAGTAACTATACAATTCTCCGTAAATATTTTCCTGTTGGCTGGCAATACCCGCCTGTAACCCTGCTAAGGGACTATCATAAAAACTTATATCTGGTTCTGATAAGTTTAAAGCTTGATAAACAGCTTTTATTGCGGCAGTTGCTTGGTTTTTATCTATTGGTTCCGTATTAAGAGCAATTTTGCGCCACTTTTCTCGATAAACAGAAATTAGTAACTCTTGTTCTGGAGTAAGTTCGGTAATGATTTCACTCATATAAATTTATTTTTTTCTAAAAATTCCTGTGACTCTACTCCACAATGCAATAAATTTTCTCCCTTATCGATGTTTTTGTCAAGATTTAACTTACTTTTTGTTAATTATTTTATTAAATCTTTAATAATCTTTAGATATTTTCTCATTTTTATTACTTTTTGATAAAAAAATAATTATCTCCGTATTAATTATATATCTATTAAAATGTGTGATAATTTTAAACCCTGGTTATATAGCTTAAATATACGTTTAATGCATTTTATTAATTAATTTTAATAGGATAATTGCGTAATTTTTAACTATATATTTATTTGATATGATTACTTAATTTTACTTGGTTTTCAGCTTGTTTAGCAGTAATAAAGTAGGATAATTTTATGATAATTTGAGAGATTTTTTATATTTATCTATATGGAGAGCGCGATCGCCCTCCACTTTGGCAATAAACCGGAATTAACCTTATGTGCTGTTGGGTTAATTTTTCCAGTTTAGTCTGCGACATAACGCCATCCTTGCGGTTCGTATTCCCTTTGAATTTTAATTATCCAATTACCTTGAGGTATTGCAATTTCTTTATGTTCCTCATGGGTTAAAGTTGCAATTTCTGAAATTACCCGCAAAAAAAGCGTACCATTTTTTTCGTACAATTCCGCTTTACCATCACTGATGCGGTGGGAATGTCCCGTTACTTCACCTGCTGCCAAAATTAAATGTGATAGCTTTTCTCCTTCTGTTTCGGCTACTGGCTGTAAAATTACGTCACCTTGTCGAATTGGTTGCATTCTTTTTTCTCCAAATCATATATCTTTTATAATCTATTTTGGTGATTTTTAGCAAGGTTTTTGTTCTAATTTTTTTGCCTAAAGGCGATCGCTAATTTTATTTTTTGCAAAATTTTACTTTTTTTTCTTAGCGATTGCCTTTTTATCTTTTTTAAGAACGATAATTTTTATAGCTAATTATAAAAAAGTAATACGCGAGAATTACTAAAGACATAACCGCAATACCTTGCACCCAGAAAAACGCTAAATAGTCGCTAAAAGCACCAAAGGGGGGAGATCCAGGCTGTACATTACGCAAGGCAGGTAAAGTAAATATCATCCCACCAGAAAACGTCAGCATTCCCACTTCTACTGAACGACCTAAAACCATTACACTAATTAATAAACTAATTAAAACACCTGCTATTAACCACATAGCAGCCGTAATAAAAAGAGAATAAAAAATGGTATTTTTTGATCGTGATACATTTAAGAAAATTTCCACATCCTGCTGATTAGGACTATGTTCTTTTGTTGCAATAATATTTAATCCTGGTACAGCTGCATTTAAATTTATTGAAACAGGTACTAAATCTTCTGTACCTGACTTTTCATCCTTGGCTAAACTGCGTACATCTAAATAAATTGCAGCATTATAGTTATCAAAAGGATAATTAGCTATTCTGCCATCATATATGCTATAGGTTATATTCATTGGTGGCATATCATCATTTTTCTTAAAGTTGAATTTATTATTTCCACTAGCAACATTAGTATATAAGTAAATGTCCTTAGATAAAATTGAATCTTCTTGACTTACAGCTAAATTTCCTTGAGGGTTAAATGATAAATGTGCTGTTATTGTTTGTTGAATTGGATCCATAGAAATAATTTCCATTGATATTTCTAAATGATTAGGATCTTTGGTATTTCCAAACGAGAAAGCAGATAAACTTTTTTCGCTTTCTCGAATATGGGCAAACAAAACTGTAAAATAAGCAGAAATTAATACCAAAATCAAAAAAGTAGCGATCGCTTTATATTTGGTAATTTTCATAACTCAACCTTTGTAGAAAATCGAACTATACATATAATATACTGTCTCCCCAAAATTATAATTTAGGAGAGTAACAATATAGCCAAGAACCGATTTTTTTAGATTTAGGCAATTCTGATTTAAATTTTTTCTAAATGTACCAACGCATTATAATCTGGAATACCCACTTGAGGCGATCGCTTAGACTTATCCAATAATATATTACCTTCTGGCCAGTGAATTTGTAAATTTCCTGGCAAAATTTCGCCACGATATATTTGACCACGAAACTCACCAAAATTATTTTTCAATACCACCGTTTCGCCCTCTGCTAAACCTAATTTATCCGCATCTTGTTTACTGATAAAAATCGCTTCTCGTAATGCCCCGGTAATAGCATCTTTTTTTTCTTGTACCATACTATTAAATTGTTTACCTCGTCGCGTCGTAACTCGAAATGTTCCTAATGGTAATTCTGGCATACATGGCAAAGCTACAGAAATAAAATGTGCTTTACCATCC
This sequence comes from uncultured bacterium, assembly GCA_963923765.1. GTDB lineage: Bacteria > Cyanobacteriota > Cyanobacteriia > Cyanobacteriales > CAWUOF01 > CAWUOF01. The sequence continues at coordinate 6,745 of CAWUOF010000087.1, forward strand.
CCAGTGGGAAACTGCCAATTATCACAAAGATGTCTACCGCCATACTGAATATAATCTCCGGCTTTACTTAGATTTTGAATACCATTATAAAAATCAACTACCTGAGCAATTTCTTGGCGCATAACCGCAGTATTTTCTATTTTTAATTTATCTGCTAAATCCGGTTTTACTCGCTTTGCTAATTCTAACATTACTTCCCATTCTGGACGCGCTTCGCCTATTCTTCTGCCTGGTATTTCCGGACTAAAAATAATGCGTCTTTCGGTACTTGTAGAAGTTACACCACCCGGTATTTCATAACGAGTAGTAGCAGGTAATAAAACTACAGTATCCGCAGGTTCTATTAACATTTGACTAGAAAGAACAATATCAAAATGTACCCGCAAAGAAACTTGTTTTAAAGCTGTTTCTACATAATCCGGATCTGGCATTACTTCTAAAAAATTACCCCCGATGGAAAATAACACATCCAGATTATTTTTCACGGCATATTCTATCATTTCTGACGCAATTAAACCCTTAGTTGTAGGTACTGCAAAACCCCAAATTTTACTTAATTTTTCGGCATTTTCTGGAGTGATAGATTTACCTCCCGGAAATGCCGTAGCATAAGCACCCATTTCTGCTCCACCCTGCACGCCAGAATGTCCGCGAATAGGCATTAAACCACAACCTTCCCGCCCGATAAAACCTTTGGTTAGGGCTAAATTAATGATAGATTGTACGTTATTTTCTCCGCATTCATGCTGAGTAATTCCCATACTCCACACAAATACAGCATTTTTAGCTTTTGCTATCATTTCAGCAAAAGCATACATTTCATCGCTACTACTTCCAGAAATACCTTCTAATTCTGCATAAGATTGATTATCGAGATTGGCTTTTAATTCATTAAATCCATTGGTATATTTTTCAATAAATGAATTATCTAACCAATTGTTGGCAATCAGATGTTTTAAAGTCCCGTTAATAAACGCAATATCACCGCCAACATTAACCAGAAAGAAGCGATCGGCAAATTTAGTACCAAATAAAGCACTTTCTGGAATTAAAGGCACCCAGTAACGTTCCATTCCTGGTTCACGATAACTGTTAATAACTACTATTTTTGTACCAGCTTTTTTCGCCCAATGTAAATATTTTACTGTTACTGGTTGATTATTGGCTACATTGGAACCAATAAATACTAATAAGTCTGTACCTATCCAATCTTTATAAGAGCAAGTAGTAGCCGCAACACCTAAAGCAGCTTTTAATCCTGCTGTACTGGGTGAGTGACAAATTCTTGCTGCATTATCAATAGAATTTGTTCCCATTGCCCTAACAGCTTTTTGGGTAGCATAGTAAGTCTCATTGGGAATTCCTCGGCTGGTTAAATAAAAACCTAATCGATCGGGTGTTGTCGCGCGAATATGACTAGCAATTATCTCTAAAGCTTCATCCCAACTAATTTTATTAAAGCCTTTTTCCCCTTTTTTTCTTACCATTGGATAGGGTAAACGTCCTAAATCTCTTAATTCGCTGCTACGCTTATTTTCCAGTTGCGAAATATCTTGTAATATTTGATAGTTAAAAGCGGGCATGGTATTTAAGCGTAGTAACCGCATTCTGACATTACATAAATGTAATCCGCCCATAGTCCAATCTTTCATTCCGGTTGTTCCTAAAGCACAACCATCACAAACCCCTTGATTCAGAATACGCCAAGCGTAGGGCAATTCATCTAGGTTTTCCCAAAATGCTCTCCAGCCTTCATAGTAATTATTAGGATGTTGTTCGCCAATACCAAAGGGTTTCCAACTAGCCCACAATTCCGGTGTTAAATTTTTGTTTGGTTCGCGTAACATTTTTTAATTGCTCAGGGATATTAGTTAATTATAATTAATATATTAGGGATATTATCACTATTTTTGTCAAGCTAAGTGAACAATTCTTAAAAAATCGGATTGCTTTCACTAAGATTTGTGTCTTCTAACAAATCGGGGGGTTTTTTTTATAATCTGTATTTAAGCTATTTACTAGAGACTCGTTTTTTCAGTTTAATTACATTGTCAAATAAAAATTATTGATAAAATTTTAGTTAATATAAAACCTATTGCGATAAATCTTAATTATACAATTATAAATTAAATTTATGGTTAAATTTTAACCCTATTAATTTTTCGTAAAAAATCATGCCAACTTTTTATTATTGCCTATTACCTACTGTTAAGTAAAATTTATTAAAAAGATATACAAAACAACAATTTATAACTTTTCGCTTCTTAAAATAAAAAACGAAAAGTTATAAACACAAAAAATATCTTAATGCATTCTATCTATAGTACGATATTGAATAGCCTCAGCAACATGATGAGTTTTTAAATTTTCATCTCCATTTAAATCAGCAATAGTTCTAGCTACCTTTAAAATTCGATCGCTCGCCCTAGCAGATAATCCCAAGTTACGAATAGCGCTTTCTAATAACTTGCGGGAGTCCTCATCTAATTGACACCATTTTTGTAAATGACGGCTTTGCATTTGAGCATTGCAGCGCAAATTAGTTTCTAATTTAAATCTATGACAAGCTCGATGGCGGGCACTAATAACTCGATCGCGCACAGTGGCAGAAGCTTCTCCCTGGGCTTGTCGAGTAATTTCTTCCGGTTTTAAACGATTTACCATTACTTGTAAATCAATTCTATCCATTAACGGCCCGGAGAGTTTCGCCCAATATTGTTCTCGTTGGCGAGGTGAACAAGTACACTTTTGAATTGAATCGCCAAAATAGCCACAAGGACAAGGATTTGTACTAGCAACTAAAGTAAATTGAGCCGGAAACTTGACAGATAGACGAGTGCGGGATACTGTTACTTCACCATCTTCTAAAGGCTGACGTAAAAACTCTAAAACATCTCGTTTAAATTCTGTTAATTCATCAAGAAATAATACACCTTGATGAGCCAGAGAAATTTCTCCAGGTCTAGGAAAACTACCACCACCAACTAGAGAAGGGCCAGAGGCAGAATGATGGGGACTACGAAAAGGGCGATCGCTGATTAAAGAACCTCGATTTTTTAATAATCCTGCCACAGAATGTATTTGTGTAACTTCTAAAGCTTCCTCAAAATTTAGGGGTGGTAAAATACTAGATAACCGTTTTGCTAACATAGTTTTACCACTACCAGGCGGACCAACAAAAATTAGATTATGACCACCAGCAGCAGCTATTTCTAAAGCACGACGGGCAAAAATTTGCCCTTTAATTTCTTTTAAATCTGGTCCAAAAAATAGTGTTTTCTTTAATTCTTTTTCACCGTCTAATTGTATTGGCGAAAAGCGATCGGGTTCGTTAAGAAAATCAGTTACTTGAGTTAGATGTTTAAAGCCATAAACTTCTAAGCCTTTAACTACGGCAGCTTCGCGTACATTTGCTTCTGGAACGATAATACCAGTAATGCCAAGTTTTACTGCCGCAGCCGCGATCGGTAATACACCGGCGATCGGGCGAAGTTCACCATCAAGAGATAATTCCCCTAAAAATAGATAATCCCCTAATAATTCTCCATTTACCTGTTCTGAAGCAGCTAGAATTCCGACACTAATAGGCAAATCAAAACTCGGCCCTTCTTTACGTAAATCGGCAGGAGTTAAGTTAATAACTATGCGTTTCATCGGATAGGCATAGCCAGAATTTTTTAGGGCTGTTTTTACTCTTTCTTTTGCTTCTTGTACAGCCGTATCAGGTAAGCCTACTACAATAATTCCGGGTAGTCCTCCCGATACGTCTACTTCTACACCCACTTTCACGGCATCGATGCCAACTATTGATGCACTCCAAACTCTAGCCAGCATATAATAAATAGAAATCAATACTTATAGCTAGTATAAAGGGTGCGATCGCTTCTGAGATAACTAATTTAGAAAAATAATTAATTTTTGATCTTTCCCATTGGCAATTACAGCCAAGGACATGACCAAAAATTTCCAGTAACAGCACGATGAAAAATTGCAGGGTAATTGTATTATGTTATTACCCAATCTGAATTTAAACAGATATTGGCAATTATTTAGAAATTGTCATATCAGCCAGAATATTATTATGAGCGCATCCACAGATACCATTTTCAGTAAAATTATCCGCCGAG
>CAWUOF010000088.1:0-10738 GCA_963923765.1 uncultured bacterium
AAGCGATCGAGACAAAAATATCTAAAATCAAAACCAATCAATCTAGCATCTATATTTAGCTAATAGTAAAATTTTCAAAAGCCAAAAATTTTGGCCATGAATTGAAAAAAAGTACTATTGCCAAAAATCAAAAATAGGTGCAAGATAGCAGCAAAACTAATTTTCCGTGTTGGTTGAAAGTGTAGATGGTTAGCCAACCCTCAGAGGCAAATTTTCCAGTAACGCACTTAGAAGAAGCTGCGGTAATACACTTACCGCCGCGTTTGAGTGTGCTTGAAGGAGTCGCTTTCAAGCAAACCTGTCAACAACTTATTCAAAGTGACCCTGCCCCCGCCAAAATAGTCCTAGATTTTAGTCAAACGACATTTATGGATAGTAGTGGCGTAGGGGCATTAGTCAGCAACCTAAAAACAGCCCGGAATGGCGGGGCAGAAATGACCCTGCGTGATGTGCAACCCCAAGTAATGGCGGTATTATCTCTTACCGGACTAGATCAACTATTAAAAATAGACAAAGCAGGAGATAAAGGCAAAACCACCCCAGCCCCAGAACCCATTGCGCCACGAGTTACCGTAGAAAAACCACCGGCGACCCATCCTTCCGTGCGTTCATGGGTAAAAAGGCTTATAGATATTACAGGTTCTGTAGTGGGATTAACAATTACAATAATTTTATTTTTACCCATAGCTATTGCGATTAAAATCGATAGTCCAGGGCCTATATTTTTCGCACAAATTCGGTGCGGATGGATGGGAAGAAGGTTTAGACTATGGAAATTTCGTTCCATGTGTACTAATGCAGAAAAACTAAAAGAATTAGTACAAAACGAAGCCAGCGGTGCCATTTTCAAAAACGAAAACGACCCAAGAATTACCAGAGTAGGTAGATTTTTAAGGCGAACAAGTTTAGATGAATTGCCACAATTTTGGAACGTATTAAAAGGAGAAATGAGTTTAGTAGGAACCAGACCACCAACACCTGATGAAGTAGAAAGGTATGAAGTACCAGAATGGCAAAGATTAGATGTAAAACCGGGGATGAGTGGGGAATGGCAAGTTAAGGGGCGATCGCAAATTCGTAATTTTGAAGATGTAATTCGCTTAGATTTAACATATCAAAAAAATTGGAGTTTAATATATGACATAAAACTAATTTTAAAAACCATTGTAATTTTATTTAAAAAGAACAGTGGAGCTTTTTAGGGGCAATACTGGTGATTTTTTATATAGAAAAACGCCAAAAAAATCCAGAAATAGAAATCAGAATGGCTTTTCTAAATAATTATCAAAAAATATTTAGGAAAAAAACTGATTTAGCCCCTGGTCATAACCTCAGATTGCCGTTAGGTATAAAAACAAAACATAGCTACCAAATTAAGTAAAAGCGATAGCCTAGACAATGGCATTGGGAACCCTAATAAAAAGGTTAAAATATTTTGTCTTCCAGATTACTACATTTATGGAAAATGGCCAACCCATAAAAGAATCACAAATTCAAGTCACAACAGACTTGAAAGCTTTAGAAGAAGTATTGGAATGGTTTGAACAATTCAATCTTCCTATTTATCTGCCATCGGATTTATGGTGGCAGTATAAAATTGTGATTACAGAAGCATTTACTAATACTGTGCGCCATGCCCATCGTGGTATGCCCAAAGACACCCCCATCGACATCGATGCCAAGATATTTCTTAATTATGTAGAAATGCGGATTAGGGATTACGGCCCACCATTCGACCTAGAAAAAAAAATAGAAGAATTACTACGTAATCCGATTCCAGACCCAGGCAACGCAGAAGGTGGTAGAGGACTATTATTAATGTATCAACTTACTAACGATCTGCGTTCTATTCGGGTATCAGAAGATCGCAACTGTCTAATTATGGGTAAAAAAATTCGCCCATTAAACAAACAACAACAGTTAGGTTAAGAATATAATGAGCGATTAGTAGTAACACCCCTAGAATGCAAGTACCCTTGCCTCATCATCAAGAAACACAGAGGATGGAAAAACCGAGACGGTATCACATTATAGATACCGCCCAGGAACCTGCATTTGCAGAAATAACCCAATTATTAGCAGAAATTTGTGAAACACCTTTAGGTGTAATTAGCTTAGTAGATACTGAGCAACAAGGGGTAAAATATAATAAAAAAATATATATTCCCTTTTGTCGATATACAATGCAACAGGAAGCAGTATTTATAATTCCTGATATATCAAAAGACGATCGCTTTAATAAACAGCCATTTTTTATTAATAACTCTGCCATAAAATTTTATGCTGGTGTACCGATAATTACTCTGGGTGGAACAATTATCGGTAGCCTTTGCGTGATGGATTATACCCATAGAGAATTGAATCCAATCCAAATAAAAACCTTAAAAAGTCTAGGAATTCAAACCAGAAACCTATTAGAAAGTCGTCAGCAAATAATAAATAATCAAACCCAAACCGAACAATTACAACAACTGGTAAACGAAAGCAACGACCTAATACAAATTATAAATATAACCGAAAAAAAAATAATTTACACTAATCAAAATTGGCAAAAAACTATAGGTTATCAACCAAATGAAATCCAGCAAATATCATGGCAAGATATCATCCATCCGGAATATTATGAATATTGGCAAAAGATTTTAGAACAATTACAAACCGAAAAATCGATCGATAAAATAGAAATAATTTTATTAAGTAAAACCGGGGAATTTATTTGGGTAGAAGGCCAATTATCCCAGCCCCAAGAAAATCCAAACATCATCAAAGGAATTTTCCGCAATATTACCACCGAAAAACAAGCGGAATTTGCCTATCAAAAAATATTTGAAAACGCTAACGAAGGGTTATTTCAAGCCACGATAGACGGACATTATCAAAAAGTAAATCCTGCCCTAGCTAAAATATATGGCTATGATTCTCCCAGAGAATTTTTAGATAACGTAGATAACATTAATCAACCTTATTTAGATAAAAAACTCTGGGATGAATGCCAAATTTTACTACAAACAGAAGGTGAAGTAAACCAAAAAATAGAAGTAAATCGCAAAGACGATACAACAATTTGGATAGTAAAAAAAATTCGCTGGCAACGCAACACCAAAGGGGAAGCGATCGGAATTGAAGGAAGCATACAAGACTTAAGCGCCCACAAACAAGCAGAAGCCACCCTAAAACTAGCCAAAGATCAACTACAAGCCGTTTTAGATGCAGTACCCGGTACAGTTTCCCTAATTAGTTCTTCTTTTCGCTATTTAGGAGTAAATTGTCATTTAGCGGCAAATTATCAAATGCCTCCAGAAGCATTTGTTGGTCGTAAAGTTGGATTTTTGCAACCAGAATTTGGCGAATTTATGCGGGAATTTTTTGCTAACCCTGCCCAAGAATCATCATTAGAAATAAATACAGAAGTAGAAGGATTAACTAGAAATTATTTAGTAATTGCGAAAAAATGGTTAGATGGGAAAGCCGCAGTTTTTGTTGGTATGGATATTACCGAACGTAAACAAGCCCAGGAAGCCTTACAAGCAGAATTATCAGAAGCTGCTGAATATGTTCGTAGTTTATTACCACAGCCATTACAAGAACCATTAGTAATAGATTCTCGCTTTATACCTTCTCAACAATTGGGGGGAGATAGTTTTGATTATTATTGGTTAGATGATGAACATTTAGTATTATATTTACTAGATGTTTCTGGGCATGGAACCGGGCCAGCATTATTATCAGTTTCGGTTTTAAATCTATTGCGATCGCGCTCATTACCTAACACTAATTTTTACAAACCCAACGAAGTTTTAAGCGCACTTAACCAAGCTTTTCAACTTGACAACCAAAGAAATATGTATTTTACCATTTGGTATGGCGTTTACCACCATACCAAGCGGCATTTAATTTACGCTAGTGCTGGTCATCCTCCGGCAATTTTACTAACACAAAATACAGGAAAACGCCGTAAGCAAATCAGAAGACTAAGAACCGCAGGCTTACCTATTGGAATGTTTCCTAATGTTGAATTTTTTAATTCTCGATGCGATATCAAACCTAATAGTACATTATATTTATATAGTGATGGGGCCTATGAAATTCAAAAACCAGACGGACAGATCTGGGGACTAAAAGACTTTATTAAACTACTGCAAGAATATCAAGAAGTTAAAGAATTTACTTTAGATGATATTTTACAACATCTACGCCGTTTAAGAGGAAAAGATTCTTTTAATGATGATTTATCTTTACTAAAAGTAAACTTTAGTTAGATACTAAAAGGGTGCTAGAAAAGATATTTTTTTAGGTTATCCGATAGAGAAACAAGGAACAGGGATTAAAATTTTGTGCTAGAAAAAATTTGTCATCAATTCCAGTTATCGATCGCCCTCTTATTCCGCCCAAAAATCCCTGCCCACCTAGTAAGCTTTCTAAAGCTAGAATTTTTCCGTAGCCATGACAACATTATGAAACTCATCTTGACTAGGAAAAATCTGAAATACCTGATCCATACTAGCTAATTCAAACAACATCTTGATTTGTTCATTCAGCGCACAAATAAAAATCTTGTGGTTTTTAGCTCGAACTGCTTTTGCCGCAGCAACTAAAGCACCCAAGCCGGAACTATCTATAAACGTCACATTTTGAAAATCCACCAATATAATTTCTACACCGGTTTCCACCAATGTATTAATTTCTTCACGAAAAGGCTGTATGGTCTTATAAGCTTCAGCTAATGTACCAGAGGGTTGAATAACTTTTAGATTCATACTAGACAAATTGGGTAAACTTTGAATACTATGTAGCCCAGCTACCAAAAATACCTGAAATAATCAATAACTACGATCGAGCAGTACCGAAAACAGCGATGTACTTAGCCCGCCTCTAGGAACATGGCCCAATCTTAGTAATCAGCAGTTGCACCAATCAATTAATAGCAATTTTTCATGCTATTGGCAAAACTTCAAAAATACCTTTCACGATTTAATAATGGTAATCAGGTATTTTTAAGCTTTTTAACCCTTGTATTTTTTCAGTTTCCCTTAAACCTTTACTTTGAATTAATACCCCAAAACCTCCTAACCCCATTGGCTCTATCAATTGATGTAAAGCATCTCGACGTTTCAGCAAATTTTGTAGATCTATATTTGTTGACGAAAGACTAGCAAGGCGATCGCCCAGCCCCAGCGCCATCAAAAATAACCCCTGCTGAATAAAACCCAATTTTTCTAAACCCCTTAATTCTCCCTGTCTTTCTAGGGCAGTAAAATTTACATGGGTAGTAATATCTTGTTCTCCTAGATATATATAAGGATCATTATGGTGTTGATGACGGTAATAGCATTGTAAATTTCCCTGGCGGCTAGGATGATAATATCGTTCCGCAGTATAACCATAATCGATCGTTAATAGATACCCCCGTTTTAAACGACTCGCCACCATATCAAGCCAATTTAGAGCCGCTAAATTTACCTCACTCCGATAATTTTCAGTATATACTCCTGAACTTAAATTAATTCCTATAAATTCTAAATATTTTTCCAGTCTAGGTGTTGATAGTTCCCCTATTATTTCTTGTAATTTTTGATTATTCTCAGGATTGATAGTTACATAAATTTCTTGTAATTTCCCATCTTTTAAAATTATCTGATGCACAGGGAAAGCATCCACCAATTCATTAGAAAAAAAACAACCAATGATGGAATTTAGCGGTATATCATCCCAGTCACACCACCGGAGGCGATCGCTATCTATATTTATTGTTTGTTTTTGTTTATTAATCAAAGCCAAAGATTTTTCAACTATAATATATTCCAAATTGACAAAAAAATCATAATATTCTTTTTCTAAATATCTTAAAATATCTCTAGCCAACCAACCTTGACCTGCACCCATTTCCACCAAGGTAAAAGGTTTTGGTTTTCCCAAAATTTGCCACATTTCCACAAATTGTTCCGCCAATAACTCACCAAAATCATTACCAAGATGAGGGGAAGTAAAAAAATCGCCATCACTACCCATATTTACGGCATTATTACCATAATAACCTAGCTGGGGATGATACAAGGCCAAATCCATATAATCAGCAAAAGTAATACATTTTTGCGGAGTATTATTAATGCGATCGCTAATAACATCCCATAATTTTTGCGCGGAATATTCAATCAAATTATTTTCCATAAACTTTCCTTCTCCTTAAACCTAAAAAACTCTAGCTAGAAAACATCTAATTATTTTTATTAATTTTTATTAATTTCTATTAATTTCTATAACTAACATAATTAAATAAATTAGTATAACTCAGATTAATTAAAATTTCCCTAGCAGTAGCCCTCACCAGACCAAACCCGCCCTTGATGATAAATTAAAAATAGGGAATGACTATATTCTAACTGTAATAGCGATTGTTGTTATATAATTGCAACAAAAAAGGAGCCTTTTTAGGCTCCTCATCCAAAACCAAAATTAAATTAATAGCAACTACTATTTAATAGTTACTTTAGCGCCAGCTTCTTCTAGTTGTTTCTTAATATCTTCAGCAACTTCTTTAGCGACAGCTTCTTTAACAGGTTTAGGAGCAGCTTCTACTAAATCTTTAGCTTCTTTTAATCCTAAGCCGGTGATAGCACGTACAACTTTAAGAACGGCAATTTTCTTGTCAGCAGGAACTTCAGACAGAATAGCAGTAAACTCGGTTTGAACTTCTTCTTCAGCAGGAGCAGCAGCACCACCACCACCAACAGGAGCAGCAAAGGCCACAGGAGCGGCAGCAGCGCTAACGCCGAAGGTTTCTTCAATTTGCTTAACCAGTTCGGCAGCTTCTAGCAGAGTTAGAGTTTTTAGCTTTTCCAAAATTTCATCAGTTGTAGCAGACATGAAATAACCTCCTATGAACTTAAACAAATGGATACTTGGTGATAGCTAATAGCTAATGAATAAGGGGGACTTAACCATTAATCATCAGCAATTAGTAAATAATGTAATGAGCTAGGCTGCTTCTTTTTCTTTTTCAGAAAGAGCCTTAAGCACTCTGGCAAGGGAGCCAGGAATTTCGTTGATACCGATAGCAAGCTTGGTAGCTACGCCATTGATTCCAGCCGCAACTTGTGCAATTAACTGTTCCTTGGATGGTAAATCTCCCAGGGCTTTGATATCAGCTTCACTTAAAGCTCGTCCTTCCATAACGCCGCCACGCAGAGTACTTTTTTTGCTGGCTTTTTGGAAGTCTTGGTAAGCTTTAATGGCGCCGCTAATATCTTCTTTAACCAGGAGAAATGCAGAGGAATCTTTTAGAAATTCTTGCATTGGTTGCCATTTGCCATCGCCTTCTACGGCAATTCCCATTAAGGTATTTTTAGTTACTTTGCAAATTGCGCCGCAGGGACGTAAACGCCGTCGCAGATCGGTAATTTCAGCAACGGACAGCCCTTTATAGTCAATGACTACTGCTAGTTGAGATTCACTCAAAGCTTGTTTGAGGTCGGCGATAATTTCATTTTTGTTTTCTCGGGTTCTGCCCATACTTGGTTCACCTCCTTAACTGGCTTTTGAATGCACGTACCTTAGCCTCTGAAAAAAGCCCATCAAAAACCCCGGTTTTTTGCCGGGGCATAGTAGTAAAAGGAATAAAAACAATTGTCAGCATTAAGAATGCTTAGGACTTTGAGTTTTTAACTTTTAACCTACTTGACCTCGGCAGGTAATTAAGCCATTGGCACCTGCTGTCTTTGGCTGTTTGGTTTTGGATTGAAAATTTTTGGTTTTGGATTTTTGGGGATTTTTTAGTTAGGTTTTTAATTAGGCGGTTTCGGTAATTTTTAGATCGCGTAGGGCGCTAATATCCACTTGGATTGATGGCCCCATTGTGGCGGATACATAAACAGTACGCCAGTAGCGTCCTTTTGCTCCGGATGGACGGTTGCGATCGATGGTTTCTTGCAGGGCTTTGAGGTTAACGAGCAAATCTTCGGCGGTAAATGCGGCTTTGCCAAACATAATATGGACAATGCCGGTGCGATCGGCACGAAATTCTAGTTTACCAGCTTTGAATTCAGCGATCGCTGCTGCCACGTCAAAAGTTACAGTACCACCTTTTGGGGATGGCATCAAGCCTCTAGGTCCTAAAAGTTTACCTAGCTTGGCTACTTGGGGCATCATATCTGGTGTTGCAATCAGTTTGTCAAAATCCATCCGTCCTTTTTGGATTTCGTCAATTAGATCTTCTGAGCCTACCACATCAGCGCCGTTATTGCTGGCTTCTGTTACTTTTTCGCCTCTAGCAATGACAGCTACTCGGATAGTTTGACCGGTTCCTTTCGGCAGTACTACTGTTGTCCGTAATTGTTGATCTGTGTATTTGGGGTCAATTCCCAGTCGCACATGGGCTTCTGCTGATTCGGGAAACTTAGCTGTGGCTGTTTCCTTTAAAAGGTTGATTGCCTCTAATGGTGCGTAGGCTTTATCTTCAACCTTTTTTTGTAATTCTTGTAATCGACGTGATATTTTTTTGGTCATTTATCTCTCCTGGGGTCCTTGGCGAGGTTTACCTCTCCCCCTTTTTTATTTTTCTAGCTGCAATTGGATGTAATTTTTAGTCTGCGATCGCCACGCCCATATTTTTAGCGGTGCCTTCGACTATTTTCATTGCGGCTTCAATATCATTAGCATTGAGGTCTGGCATTTTAGTTTGGGCAATTTCCCGCAGTTGCGATCGGGTTATTGTCCCTACGCGCTTACGATTTGGTTCTCCCGATCCTCTTTCTATGCCGGCTGCTTTGCGAATTAGCACCGATGCGGGGGGTGTTTTCAGAACGAAGGTAAAACTCCGGTCTTCGTACACCGATATTTCTACTGGTATTACCAATCCTGCTTGGTCTGCTGTTCTGGCGTTGTATTCTTTGCAGAACATCATAATATTAACGCCATGCTGACCTAGCGCTGGCCCTACTGGTGGTGCTGGGTTAGCTTTTCCCGCATTTAAAGCCAACTTAATGACTGCTGTTATTTTTTTCATTTATCTGAGCATCTACTGTTTTTTTACTTGATTAAACTCCAATTCTACTGGAGTATCTCTGCCAAATATTGATAGCAGTACTTTTAGTTTGCTCCGTTCGGGGCTGATTTCAATTACTTCACCTTCAAAATCTTTGAACGGTCCTGACAATACCATGACTTTATCTCCAATTACCATATCTGTTTTCACGACTGGTTCTTGTTCATGGGTTTGTTTAAATATCCGTTCTACTTCTGAAAGGCTTAGGGGCATCGGTGTTACGTGCCCTCTTCCCCGTCCGTAGTGTCTTTGTTGAGCACCCACAAAATTTATAACATTTGGGGTGTTTTTTACTACCTGCCATGTTTCATCGTCCATAATCATTTGGACTAATACATAGCCGGGAAAAACTTTTTCTTCGCTGTGCAGACGACTGCCATCCTTTCGGATTTTAATCGCTGGAGTTTGCGGTATTTGAATTTGCAAAATTTTGTCAGCAACATCTAGGGTTTGTATTCGTTGCTGTAGGTTGGTTTTTACTCTTTTTTCACAGCCAGAAGCCACTTGTACGGCATACCATCTAGCCTCCGTTGTTTTTGGAACTGATACATCTGCCGTTTCTTCTGTTTCTGCTGAAAGCCCCGATTTATCTGATGCGAAGCTCATCCGAATACCTTCAACGCTGCCCAATCTAATATTTTATCTAATAAATAGATAAATGTTGCCGATAAAACTACCATTCCTACCACTGCCGCAGATTCGCTAATTAATTGCTGTCTCGAAGGCCAAACAACTTTGCTAAACTCTTCTTTGGTTTCTTGGAAAAAGTTTACGGCTTTAGTAGTAGTCGTGGTTGGGTTTTCTACCTCTGCTTCGGTTTTTTTGGCCACAATTTCTCTTCTCCCCCATTATGTGCAGCTATTGGTAGTTTTTGGCTAGTTTTTTCTAAACTTAATGCCTTTTGCTACCTAGTTGCTTGACCTTTTCCCCAGCTTCAAGGCTTGGTGATTTTGGGCATAGCGATCTGCTATTTTTGCCTCTGAGCAGAGCTAATCAAGCTTTTACATAACAATTCTACCCGAAAGTTTCCGGTTTTGACCGATAATGCTTTCGGGTAGAATTAGGCGATGATTCAGCGCGCCCTGGAGGACTCGAACCCCCGACATCAGGTTTTGGAGACCTGCGTTCTACCAACTGAACTAAGAGCGCAAAAACTGAACTATCGCCACTATAACATGATATTGCATTAATCGGTCAAATTTTTTGAGATTTTTTTTATATAGGTCGATCGAACCTTTGTTTGACCCGGGTAGATTTGCCGACGCGATCGCGCAGATAATATAGTTTAGCACGACGCACTGCACCTCTACGTAATATTTTTATACTTTCTACGCGCGGTGAGTGGATTAAAAATACTCTTTCTACTCCTACTCCTTGGAATATGCGTCTTACGGTAATGGTTGCGTTTATACCCCCATTCCGTTTTGCTATTACTGTTCCTTCGTAGGGTTGGGTGCGTTCTTTGTTCCCTTCTTGGATGATTATCCCGACGCGAACGGTATCGCCTACATGGATATCGGGTAAATCTTTTTTAATTTGTTCCGCTTCAATCGATCGGATTATTTCCTGCGCCTTCATCTTTTTGCCAAAAACTCACAGTCTCCTACTATATATCGACTTGTGCATTTCAGTCTAGGGGATGAGGAATTTTTTTTTATGGGCAGGGGGGAAAGGGGGCAGGGGCTGTCTCTTATACAC
>CAWUOF010000089.1:0-10730 GCA_963923765.1 uncultured bacterium
CTAGAGTTTACTTAAATCTCACTCCTCGCGAAAATTTAGAATTATCTAGTAATCGTAATAAAAATGTATTTGCTACCCTATTTAGACCTGGTAATAATTCCGAAAAACGTCATGTATCCGGGTTATTAGAAACGATCGGTTTAGGTGCAAAAGCAGATATGCCAGCAGCTTTACTTTCTCATGGAGAAAAACAACGCCTAGAAATAGGAATGTTAGTTGCCCAATCTCCCGATTTATTATTAGTTGATGAACCTGTAGCCGGTTTAACTGATGAAGAAACCGAACAAGTTGGAGATTTACTCATTGCCTTAGCAGAAAGCCATTCAATTTTAGTCATTGAACATGATATGGAATTTGTCCGACAAATAGCCCGGAAGGTGACAGTATTACATGAAGGTTCTGTTTTATGCGAAGGAAGTATTGATGAAGTGAAAAATAACCCCCGTGTAATTGAAGTATATTTAGGTAAAGAAGAAGTGGATTAATTGATTATAAATCGATTCATGTCTACATCTATTAGTATTCTAACGACTCATCTAGGTGTAGAGGAATGGGGGGAAACCTTTTTGGAAAGCATACCAGTAGATATCTCTTAGGGAACCATTGCTTTTTTTCAGTTGCTATTATTGGTCAGGTTTTATTTTTCAGAGTTGGGCATAATGAAAAAAATACCGATTACTTTATTTATTTTGAAAGTAACCGGTAATGATACAAAACTAAAGAAATTGTTGGTATTCCAAAAGTTGATTATTCTCCGTAGTATTCTCCAGTAATTTTACCGCGAAATACTACATAGTTATAGATGTTATAGGATAAAAGAATCGGTATTAAAAAGCCGATAAATGTCAACATAAACACTAAAGAACTAGGGGCGGCTGCGGCTTGATAAATGGTAATACTGGGAGGAATAATTTTTGGGAAAATGACAAATCCTAAGCCAATAAAGGATAGGCAAAAAATTAGAAAAGTCCAAATTAAAGGAGCAGTTTCTTCCCGTTTTTTTAGACTTCGCAATAGTAAAGCTATTAGTACAATTCCTAAAATGGGAATTAATCCGAAGATGTAAATAAGCGGTGCTGTAAATAGTTGATTTCTGGCTTGTTCAGAAAATACAGGGGTAGTAATGGTAATAAAAATTGCACCAATTAAAGTTGTCCAAGTAGCGAGGGTTGCTGTTTTATAGTGGGTATTTTGTACTTCACCTGTGGTTTTTAAAATTAGATAGGTGGAACCAATTAAAACGTAGCTTTGTATTAGGGTAAGTGCAACTATTATCGATCGCCACGTTAGCCAATCCCAAATTCCTCCAGCAAAGTGACCAACAGCATCGACTTTAATACCTTCAAAAACACTACCTAAGGCAAATCCTTGCCCTAAAGCGGCGAGAAAACTACCGACACCAAAAGTAATATTCCAGATAAATTTGCGTTCGGCATTTTCCCGAAATTCAAAGGAAACTGCCCGCAAAATTAAGCCTACTACCATGATTACCGCAGGCAAATACAGGGCATTTAAAATTGTGGCATAAGCCAAGGGAAAAGCCCCAAATAGAGAACCTCCCATTAAGACTAGCCAAGTTTCGTTAGCATCCCAAACATTGCCTAAACTTGTCATTAAAATACTACGTCTTTCTTCGCTAGATGCGGTGAGGGAAAGAATACCAACTCCTAAATCGAAACCATCTAGTAAAACGTAGAGAAACAGAAACAAACCTAAGATAAAAAACCACACTTGGGGAAGAAACTGTTGTAACGGTTCTAAAGGTTGCATAGCAGTCTCCTATTGTTGTGCTTCTGCTGGACGGCGATCGGGTTCATGTTGAGCCGGTTCTATTTTTAAACTAGGTTGAATTCCTTGGGGTGCAGGAAGTTCTAAATTAGGTCCTTTGCTAATAATTCGACTGCCAAAATATAGGGCGGTAAAAAAGAAAACTATGTACATACTGGTTAAACCCAGTAAAGAGAATAAAACCTCGCCTGCTGGTAAATTAGAAGCCGCATCAACGGTGCGTAATTCGCCGTAAACTATCCAAGGTTGTCTGCCAACACAACGCACTATCCAGCCGGTTTCTACGGCAATATAGCCTAATGGAGCCGCAAAAATCCAGCCACGCATCAGCCATTTTTGTTGTGATATTAACTCTGGTGATAATTTTCCTTGTAGCCATTGCCAGACAGTTACTAACATTAATGTAGCAAAAAACAAGCCAATTGCTACCATGATTCGGAAGGAATAGTAAATTAATCCCACTTGATGGGGACGGTTAGCTGGTTGCCATTCTTTTAATCCTTTGATTGGTGTATTAAGGGTGGGTTTAAGTTCTAATAAGTAACTTAATGCACCGGGAATTTTAATTTCCCATTCATTCTTTTGGTCGCGATCGTTTGGTAATGCTAATACACTCCAACCTGCGGGCTGTCCTGGGGGTATGGTTTCCCATTGGGCTTCCATTGCTGCGAGTTTAGCTGGTTGATAATGATAAACTTGTTCTGCACTTAAATGTCCGATGAAAATTTGTAATGGTGTAACAGCGATCGCAACTGCTAAGATAACTTTTAGAGATCGGGCAAAAAATTCTGTGTGACGTTGTTTGAGAATATACCAAGCACTAATGCCACCAATTACAAATAAAGAAGTCTCCAACGTTGCAAAAAACATATGGAGAAAACTATTAACCATGAAAGGATTAGCAATGGCTTTAAAGTAATCTTGCACTACAAATTTGCCGTTAACAAATATACCACCCGCAGGAGTTTGTAACCAAGAATTTGCTGATAAAATCCAAAAGGTAGAAAGGTTAGCACCAAAAGCCACTAAAATTGTAGAAACCCAGTGAATAATAGGGGGAACTCGTTGCCATCCAAATAGCATAATACCGAGGAAACTTGCCTCTAACATAAATGCCATTGTGCCTTCAAAACCTAAAACTGTTCCGAAAAAGTCTCCTACTGCTTCTGAAAAAGGCGCCCAGTTTAAGCCAAATTGAAATGCCATTGGCAGTCCCGATGCTACACCAATGCCAAAATTGAGAACGTATATTTTCGACCAAAAACGAGCATGATGATAGTAACTTATGTTACGAGTTTTTAACCACAAACCTTCGATGATGACCAGATAAATTGCCATGCCGGTAGTTAAAACCGGCCATAGCATATGAAAAATGGCGGTTAGTGCAAATTGTATGCGCGATAGCGCGACGGTATTTGAAAGTAATTCTATCATGGTGATTTTTAAATTATTCTCCCAAAATCTGACTTATACTTAAGTTTTTATAATTGTTTTTAACTGAAAAAGTCAAGGTATTAAATAGGATTTTTAGAAAATATTATTATTTTTTAAGGTTAGAGAATAGAAAAAAATAAATTATTATCAAAAAATCATTGGATTTTTTTATTGTTCCCTGTTAAGGATATTACTATTTTCTGACTGGTGTAAAAATTATTTGTTTTAAAAAATTCAATATTATATAGCAATTATAAATAATATGCAACCTATTTATAATCTTTCTAATTTAGATTTTTTTATATGCCTGGTGACAAATAGTTACATTAGTTACATTTTTTGTCATAATTGCTATATAAGCGATCGCATCTGGTTTAATTTACTTTTTTCCCTAGCCCTTTTGACTGCAAAAACTCCTGGGCTACATCTTCAGGCTTACGAAATTCTCCATCAACTTGATAATTCATTTTTTGCATTTCTGCGGCGGTAATTAATCCCCCTAATTGTTTTAAAGCTGGGCGTAATTGGGGATGTTTTTTTAAGGTTTCTTGTCGGACGATCGGCATGGCTTCGTAGGGCGGAAAATATCTCTTATCATCCACCAGTATAACTAATCCTAACTTAGCAATTAATCCATCAGTTGAACCTCCAGCTATTATATCAACTTTTTTTTCTACTAAAGCTCGAATCATTAAGCCTAAATCCATAATTTTAGGAGATGTAGCAAATTGAAAATTATAGGTTTTAGATAAGCCTGTAAAACCATCTTCCCGTTCGATAAATTCATAACCAAAACCAGCTTGCCACTGGGGAGTATATTTAGCTGCTTCTGAAAGAGTTTTTATCTGTAAACGTTGTGCATCTTCGCCCCGAATTAGCATAGCAAATGTATTTTCAAATCCTAAAGGTTCAGTTAATTCTAAGCCAAATTTTTGAGCATATTCTTGTTTTAATTTTTGGTAAACTATTTTAGTATCACTTATTGGTTTTTGTTTTAAAATCGCGGTAAAAGCTGTACCTGTATATTCTACATAAATATCTAATTTGCCCGATTTTATGCCCTCGTGACAAATTCCTGTACCACCTAAATTGAGTTTTCTTGTTACTTTTAAACCAGTGGTATTTTCGATATGTTGGGCTACTAATTCTCCTAAAATGAATTGCTCGGTAAAGTTTTTTGAGCCTATAATAATATCACCGTTGTTATTATTTGACTGGTTTTGGCAAGAAAATATTACCATAAGCAAGAAGGTAAATATAGATAAATTCAAAAAATTTCGGATTTTCATTTTGTTGATTTAATAGTAAATTTTTGTTCGATTAAGCCAATCACAAAATCTGCTAATAAAGCTATAGCAGCAGAAGGAATTGCCCCCGCGAGAATTAGTTGATTATTTACCATTGAAATTCCCCGAAATATAAATACACCTAAACCCCCTGCACCAATAGCTGGCGCAATAGTAGCAATACCGATCGCAATGACAGTGGCTACCCTTACACCGGCTAAAATTACACCCATTGCCAGGGGAATTTCTACTTGAATTAGTAACTGGCGATCGGTCATTCCCATACCTCGCCCAGCTTCTCTAATAGCTGCATCTACTCCCATAATTCCGGTGTAGGTATTACGAATAATTGGTAATAAAGAATATAATACCAGGGCAACTATCGCGGGAGTATTACCAATTCCTCCCAATAATGGTACAGAAATTAAAAAGCCAAATAATGCTAAACTGGGAACCGTTTGCATTATATTAGCAAAACCTAAAATTGGTTGAGCAAAGGCTGTTTTTCGAGTAATGAAAATACCTAAAGGAATACCGACTATAATAGCTATACCTATAGCAATAGCTACTAAAATTAAATGTTCAATAGTGCGATTGAATATTTCCGGCGCATATCGAATTAAAAAAAAATCACTATTCATATTTATTCCCTGGTTATTTCTTCTATAGATCGCAAACAAGCCATAAAAGTCCGGGCTTCTGGATGAGGCGATCGTAAAAATTCTGCTGGCGTTTCTAATACTACCATATTACCTTCATGCATTAAACCTATTCTAGTTGCTAAAACAAAAGCTTCTTGAATATCGTGGGTCACAAAAATTACGGTTTTTTCTAATTCTTGTTGTAAACGTCGAAATTCTTTTTGTAAATCTAAACGAGTAATAGGGTCAAGGGCACCAAAAGGTTCATCCATTAAAATAATTGGCTGATCTGCGGCTAAAGCCCTAGCCACACCCACTCGTTGACGCTGACCACCAGAAAGCTGATGGGGATAGCGTTCGGCAAATTGTTCTGGATCTAAACCTACTAATAGCAATAATTCATAAACTCGGCTTTTAATTTGTTTGGGTTTCCACCCCGATAAACTGGGAACTAAACCAACATTTTGTTCTACGGTAAAATGGGGAAATAAACCTGTTTCTTGAATCACATACCCTATACGTCGCCGCAATTCAATGGCATTCCATTCAGTAGTAGACTTTCCCTCTACTAAAACTTCTCCCGTAGTTGGCATTAGCAAATGATTTATTAATTTCATAGTTGTAGTTTTTCCACTACCACTACGCCCTAATAATACTAAAGTTTCTCCCTGGTGAATTGTAAAATTTAAATCTGATAATAGTTGACGCTGTTTAACTCGATAGTTAACTTGGCGAAATTCTACAGCTATATTATTTAAATCGTT
The DNA here is from genome assembly GCA_963923765.1 of uncultured bacterium. Lineage (GTDB taxonomy): Bacteria > Cyanobacteriota > Cyanobacteriia > Cyanobacteriales > CAWUOF01 > CAWUOF01. Next base: position 5,914 of record CAWUOF010000089.1, read on the forward strand.
ATTTTGTGGCATGGTTTTCTCCAGGACTTGATTAATTTTATGACAAAATGGTGATTTTTTCCAGGTTATATCAATATTTTTCCAGAAGCGATCGCAACTAAGAATACCTGGTTTTTTTCGGAAAATTGTTATATTATATTAATAAATAACATATTACCAGGAGAAATAAAGTGAAAACTATTGAAACCAAAGCCACAGTAACACCCGATGGTAAAGTAACAGTGCAACTTCCCGCAGATATTCCCCCAGGAGAACATCAAATAGTTTTAGTGATTGACGAAAAAACCATCATAGACAACCCTTTTACAAAAAAAGAACGTCCTCCCCTTGACTTTCCTGTACATGATTGCGGAGTTTGGCCTGTTGACCTTTCCTTAAGACGTGAGGATATGTATGATGACTTGGGACAATAATTCAGTTTTTCTCGATACGAATATTCTAGTTTATGCTAGTACAATTCGATCGCCACTACATCAAGCAGCATTGCAAGCAATTCAGCAGTTTTACGATACACAAGTGGAAATATGGATTAGTCGCCAAGTACTACGAGAATATCTAGCAACTCTTACCCGTACTCAACAATTTACTAACCCTGTACCCGTAGAAATATTAATTGCAGATATTCGGTATTTTTCTAATCGTTTTCGAGTTGCGGAAGATAGTCGCGCAATAACGGAAAGACTTTTAGAGTTACTAGAGCAAATACCCATCGGTGGTAGGCAAATACATGATGCTAATATTGTCGCTACAATGTTAGTTTATGGAGTTAATAATTTATTGACTCATAATGTTAACGATTTTCAGAGATTTTCTAATTTAATCAATGTGATGCCATTAGTATAAAAAATATTTGATATTTGCTGGGTAAAAATATAACAGGAAAATAGGAAGAGGAAAACCATGTTTTATCTATCGTCTCATGGCGTAATTTTTGTTAATTAGACCGATAATTACCATGTATTTCCGAGATATATCACGTATTTATTGCCTATATTTCCTGTTATTTTTTAGGAAAATATATATAATATATAATTACTATAATAGGTGAAGAACTTATTTTTAGGTAAAATATAAAACCGAAAAATATTAATAAAAAATAATGGCACGTATATCTACATTAACATTCGATCGCGGCACACTAATTTTACATCCACCACCGAGGGGAAAAGCTTGGGTAGAATTTGCTACTTGGGACGATCGAGTAGAAAAATTTCGCATTCCAGCTATTAATTACCGACCCTTAGTAGAAGCATTACAAGCAGATAACATTAACTTTATTGATGAAGCTAAAGCATTTACCCCTTTAGAACTTATTGCTAGTATCGAAATGACCCCCTATTTGCATCAACAAGAAGCATTAACAGCATGGAAGCAAGCAGGGCGACAAGGCGTTGTAGTATTACCAACAGCGGCGGGGAAAACATATCTAGCACAAATGGCAATGCAAGCAACTCCTCGGACGACTTTAATTATCGTACCAACTTTAGATTTAATGCATCAATGGTATGCTCATTTAATGGCAGCATTTCCTGATATAGAAATAGGATTATTAGGGGGAGGTTCCCGCGATCGCACTCCGATTTTAGTTGCCACCTACGATAGTGCAGCTATTCATGCTGAAGCATTAGGAAATCGTTACGCCTTAGTAATATTTGATGAATGTCATCATTTACCCACCGATTTTAACCGAGTAATAGCCGAATATACGATCGCACCTTATAGACTAGGATTAACAGCAACACCAGAACGAACAGACGGTAAACATACAGAATTAAACATCCTCATTGGAACAGAAGTTTATCGCAAAACTGCCGAAGAATTAGCCGGTAATGCTTTAGCCGAACATAAAATAGTACCAATAAAAGTTAAACTATCAAAACAAGAACGCGATCGCTACAATCAACTAATTAAAACTCGTAATGATTTTTTAAGAGAAGCTAACATATCCCTGGGTACTATTTACGGTTGGCAATTATTCGTACAAGCTAGTTGCCGTTCTGTTGCCGGTAGACGTGCCATGTTAGCCCATCGAGAAGCCAAAGAAATCGCGATCGGCACCGATGGAAAAATACGAATACTTGCCGATTTACTAGCCCAGCATTACCCCGATCGTATCCTTATCTTTACCGCCGATAATGCCACAGTTTATCGCATTTCCCAAGAATTTCTTATCCCTGCACTTACCCATCAAACCCCCATAAAAGAACGCCATGAAATCCTCACCCGTTTTCGCAATGGCGAATATAAAACCATCATAGCATCCCATGTCCTCAACGAAGGTGTAGATGTACCAGATGCACGCATAGCTATACTCTTATCTGGCACAGGTTCCACTCGTGAATATATCCAAAGATTAGGCAGAATTCTCCGTAAAGGTAGCGACAAAAACAAACAAGCAATTTTATATGAAGTAATAGCAGAAGACACCGCAGAAGAAGGCACATCTCAACGCAGAAAAGGCGCTACAAAACCCCAAAAATCCAAATCTCCAGAAAAACCAGAAACTCAACATCAACAACTAGAAATTATCCCATCTCCTCCCAGCGAGACACCCCAAACCACACCTTTATATAACATTGCTAAATCTACAGCAAAACGCGCTGCCGAACAAAAATCAGAATGGGGAAAAGATACTTATCCCAAGCCAGATAAATAATAGAATTTCTACCTAAATTACATTAAATATATTTAAAAAGTATGCTGCCCACCGACTTACTAATGCACCGCCAAAATGGGGAAACAATTATTCCCAAAAACCTAAAAATAGATACTAAAAATATAGCCCTTGCTAACGATTTAATTTCCTGTTTTCAAGCCGCCCAAGGTACTACCCAAGGAGAACTCGATCGACAACTTTTGGAATTAGAAGGCGACAGTACCGACTTTCGGATTAAACGCGGACTATCACATCTCCTTAAAAGCGAATCATTTAGTAAATTTGAAATAATTAGTCCCCTAGATCCCCAAGAATTACGCCAGCGAATATTTACCCTAGCATCACAAACACTACCCAGCCACCAAGCCACACAACAAACATTAGCAAAACTTGCTAATCAATTAACTCAAGAATTAAACCGAGAAGTATTACCAGCAGAAATTAAAGCAGGTTTATATTCTGATTTATCAGAAAACAAAATTCTCACCCAATTTGAAGCCCCAACACCAGAAGACTTACTGCATCGTTATAACCTTTCCCAAGTTCAAGGAATATTTTATCGCGCCAGTCAAATCCAATTAAATGCCCATCGTAATGTTCCTGGTGAATATAAACTTTTATTCCGTTATTTAAAACTATTTCAACTAATGGCATATATCGAAGGTGATGCCGATCATGGTTTTACCATTACAGTTGATGGACCTACTAGTTTATTTAAAGCCAGCACTCGTTATGGGTTAGCTTTAGCCAAACTTTTACCCGCATTACTGCACGTTACTAAATGGAGTTTACACGCCATATTACATACTCGTGATACCTATACCGACACTTGGAAAACCGGACGTTTTACACTTACTTCTGAATGCGGTTTAGTTAGTCACTATCCCCCTGGAAAACCCTATGATAGTATGCTAGAAGCCTCTTTTGCTGACCGTTGGGAATCTTTAAAAACCGATTGGATTTTAGAAAGAGAAGTAGATTTAATTCCTATTCCTGGTAGCGTAATGATTCCCGATTTTCGTTTAGTACATCCTGACGGGCGTAATTTTTTATTAGAAATAGTTGGTTATTGGCGTACAGAATATTTACAAAAGAAATTTGCTCAAGTTAGAAAATCTGAATGTAATAATTTAATTTTAGCAATTTCTGAGCGTTTAAATTTGGAAAAAGCTGGAATTAATGTAAAAGATGTACCAGCTAAAATAGTGTGGTTTAAAGATAAATTATTACCAAAAGATATTTTATGTTTGCTAGAATAAATAAGCAGCAAATAATGGGTAAATTTCTATAAAAAAATATACTGTTGTTGCGCTTTAGCGCTTTTCGTAGACTGTTTGAAAAAGGATATGATAGAGAAGATATTATCAAGCTTTTCCGTTTGATTGACTGGATGATGGTATTACCGCCAGAATTACAGCAACAATTAAGAACAGAAATAAAAAGTTATCAGGAGGAAAGAAAAATGCCTTTAATAAGTAGAATTGAGTTAATGGCAAAGGAAGAAGGAATTCAACAAGGAATTCAACAAGGAATTCAACAAGGAAGTATGCAAGGAAGTTTACAAACTGCGCGGGAATCAGTAATTGAAATTTTAGAAGTGCGGTTTCCAGAAATACCGACAGAATTAAAGGAGGCAATTAATAAACTTGATGATTTGGCGTTGTTAAAAAGTTTGATTCGACAGTCGATCGCTATCCCTTCTCTAGCAGAATTTCAGCAATTACTACCAGAAAATCCATCAACTAATAATTCTTGACAAATTCCTTAATTACTAACCCGCAAAATATTTTAACCCTAATAGGCTTATAAATATATCTTATTAGGGTTATTTTTTAGGTGAAATCGCTATAATTATCAACAACAAATATTAAATATATGCTAAAATAAATCAACAAAAACATTACTTATGGATAGCAAAAAGGATGAAAGAAATACCAGCAGATTATGATAACCCTTGGAAAGAAGCACTAGAACAATATTTCGAGCAGTTTTTATCCTTATGTTTTCCAGAAGCTTATGCAGTAGTTGACTGGAATCGCCCGCCACAATTACTGGATACAGAATTGCAAAAAATTGCTCAAGAAGCAAAAATAGGCAAAAGATTAGCAGATAAATTATTCCAGGTGTGGCAAAAGAATGGAAAAGAGACAAGAGTGTTAAT